>JBBQIY010000009.1:0-15338 GCA_038325415.1 Kiritimatiellia bacterium | reverse complement strand
GGCGAGCAAACCGAGGAGACCTATCGGCGCTGGCGCGACGCAGGAGCGCATCGCTACCTGCTGCGCATAGAAACATCAAACCCAACGCTCTACGCCAAGCTCCACCCCACCAACCACAATTTTGAGCGCCGTGTTGAGTGCCTGCGCCTACTACGCAAATGCGACTATCAGGTCGGCAGTGGTGTGATGAGCGGCCTACCGGGACAGACGAACGAAGACCTCGCCAACGACATCCTGTTCTTCCGCAACATGGATCTCGACATGATCGGGATGGGCCCGTATATCCCCCATCACGACACGCCGCTCGGACAAGACCTCCCCTTCACGCCCGACTACGCCGCCGACCATCTGCGCCTCGGCCTCAACATGATCTCCGCCACGCGCCTTTTCCTGCACGATGTCAACATCGCCGCTACCACCGCACTGCAAGCCCTCGCGGATGACGGACGCGAACAGGGCATTCTCGCTGGTGCCAATATCGTGATGCCCAATATCACCGACACCGAATACCGCCGCAACTACCAGCTCTACGAGAACAAGCCCTGCCTCGACGAAAATTCCGAACAGTGCCGTTATTGCCTTGCCCACCGACTTGAGAAAATCGGTGAAACCGTGAACTGGAACCAACGCGGCGACTCGCCGCACTACGCGGCGCGACACTAAAGACCATCTGAACAGCCGCTCAAAACTGAATTATAAAGAGATAACAACGGAGACCTACCGTGCCAACAACCAAAAACACTCTGTCGAACGGAACTTTTAATCCCAGCGCGGTGTTGCCGTTTCAATTGCGCCTTGACGACTTTCGCATGGCGGTCCAAGACGTATACGACTTCTTTTTCGATGTCAATTCCACGCTCGGTTCGAAGGGGCTTCAACGGCTCGACGACATGTTGAGGCCTGCAATTATGTCGGGCGTTCTTTCTGACATGCTGACGGCAAGTCTTGCTAACCATTCCCGGACACTTTGTGAAAACACGTATTTCAACGGCCATCCAGATCTCCTCGTTCACGGAGTTTATCCCGACAATGCCGTAAAGGCGGGCGACCAAGGAATTGAAATCAAAACAACACGCAAACCAGGTGGAGCTGTCGACACACATGGAGCGCGTAATCAATGGATGTGTGTGTTTGTCTATCGTGTCGACAACAAAACGGAACCGGTAACAAAACGTCAGCCAATGGTAATTACTGAAATCTACCTTGGAAACGTAACCGTCAAAGACTTTCGTAAAAACCAACGGGGAGAACTTGGAACCCGAACCGCGACACTAGACCGTGATGGGCTCCAAAAGCTCAGGGAAAACTGGATATTCCGCTTGAACCCTTGAACAAGGGGAATGTCGTCTCTCTGGCTCGTATGCTGCCAACTTCGGAATGGCGCTACAGGCTAAGGAATAATAGTCGGGATCTCTCTCGACCCCGATGCTATGATATCCTAATGCTTCGGCAGCAGCAAGCGTTGACCCCGACCCGGCAAAGGGATCCAAGATCACCCCTTCCCCTAGCGGAAGAACTGCTCTGACTACTTGCCTGAGAAATACCTGAGGCTTTAGACTGGGATGTGGGGCGATATCACGCTCGGTTTTTCTCGTCGGAGCCGATTCGATCACATCGCCAAAAGGCCTGTCTTTTTCGGGGCGCCGAAACCCGCCCGTGCCCCATTTCCGTAGATTGTCCTGAACACGTCCTTCGATCGGACGACGATAGACCAACCAAGGTTCCCACATAGACCGCGGCATTACGCTAATTTCTGAAAATTCTTCGTGTGCGGCTTTGGGGCGATCACCACCACGCATCGTCATCGTAAGCCTAATGATCTCGCCGCGCCGCTCAAGTCCGGCGGACGATAATGCGTCTGAAACAATGTAGGACAACAAAGGGTTGGATGCCACCAATACATTCGCACCTGGAACCAGACAGGGAAGCAACAGACGTCCCCACTCGGCGAAAAAAACTCGCAACTCTTTCAACTGACTTGATTTCAACACCGTGAAGCGTGGAAGAGGGGAACGCATGTGCCCATCAAACGAAGGCGGTCTCCGCCAAACGCCACCTTGTCCGCTACGCAGTTTGGCAACTTGTTCGTCGGTATATTCAAAAAGCCCATAGGGAGGGTCTGTGACAACTGCATGAAGGCTTTTCTCCTCTCTTTCACGTAACCAATCAAAACAATCGGCACAGTAAAGTGTTGCATGATTTCCTATATGCTTTTCCGGAAAAGACATAATCGATTTTTCGGGTTGCGATTCATCCTGTAAAGGTCGAGTTGCGCAATAACATCCGCGTGACTCACGGATAAAAAGGGTTGGCGTATTCAGGCGCAAATAAGATCGAATAGACGACATGGGAACATCACCGAGCGTATTCTTCACATGCTCCGTGATATCATGTACGGAAAGAGGTACTTCCGATGGTCTCAATACATCAAGTATCGCATCGCGGACACGCCCGGGCTGGTTTCTTACTGTTTTCTTCGTCATGGGGAGTATCTTAGACGTCTAGACGTCTTCTTGTCAACATCAATTTTGTGGCAACAGTGGCTCTATTGGGTAATCGAAAATAACAAACGCCCAGCATGCTTATACTTCACCAACACAGCATACCTGTTTCTAGAAAAGACAGAATGATGCCAAGATAGAGATGCCAAGTAAGCAAACACCTTGATGCCTATTGCTTCAATCTCCTTCGGAACTCATCTCGCAATCTCTCGCCTTCAATTCTATTACTCCAGCGTTATCGCTAAGGCTCGATCTCTGATTTTTCAACTTACATTAACGCTCCAGTCCTCATTTGAAACTTTTGACCCAAGATTGTTAAGCTCCAAATGGCTATCCCGATATGTTTCTTTCTTCTTCGAAAAATCATAATTTGATAACTCTGGATTGTAAGCCGTCAGCGTTAGGTTGCCAATTGTGTGCAAGAATAGTTCATGTGTCTCTTGCCAGTCTTCACCACTATGATTCTGCCACCACTCCGACAATGTTTGAGGCATTACATGCTCTATTGTTAAGTTATCAAACGGTACGGTTTCTTTGTGGGCGAAAGATGCCTCGATCGTCTCAAGAATGAATTTGGTTTTAATTTGCCTGTCTCCGGCACCGTACAATCTTGTTTAGTCCCTTCAATTATGTCTTGGAGTTTAGTCTCTTTTGCCTGCATCGATATGTTCTCCTCTGTATTATTCTTGTGGGCCAACAGTGTTACGATCCCAACCTCGCGTAAGGATCCCCTCACGTGAATAAGGGGAATGTATCGTTTCCGATAAGACCTGTCAAGAAGCGCTAAATAGTTGTTGGTAATCTGTTCGCGTCAGGAGTTGTGTTGCCGCATGGAAAGAAGAAAACGCGGCAAGATTTCCCTTTATCGATTTTTCGCGCCGACGTCGTGCGGTAAGCTACTCCTTAACAAAAGACTACCGCCTCGGCATTTCCAAAATATTGTAATCTTGAAAATAATTCAAGATTATGGAAAAATCTCCTGTGACCGCGATCGGTGATCGCGGACGATTCCGGCATCATCGAGGCCAGCCACAGTGTGTTCCATCATTCCAAATTACTGCTTTATTCTAAAGATCAACATGACCTCTTCGAGGTTGTCAGTGCAGCCTTATCCCTGCGGTGGCTAACCAATTCCAACCGGAACAAACATGTACCCATAAGAACCCCCTCACGTGAATGGAGGGGATGTAGCATTTCAGGTGAATCCTGGCAAGAAGCACCAAAGGGGTGTTGGTAAATCGAACTTTCCTCGACAAACTTAATCGAGCCAGTCCCTTGAATTGAAGTTATAGACAAAAGAGTAAAATAAAACACCATCTCTTCTCGTTTACAGGACGGTATCACCCTAACAAAACAAGAAAGGTCTCTCTCATGAAATACACATATCCCCTGCTTGCCTGCACCCTCGTCATGCTGCAAGCCTCTCTCTACGCCGATGAGGCTGGAGCAAAACCCGAGCAGAAATGTAACAAGGCAGTTTCAGCCGAAAACCCCAAAGCATGCCAGCTCAAGAAGTTCAACACGAATGCCGATGGCAAACTCGACGAAACCGAACGCGCCGCGATGAAGGCCAAAAAAGAAGAAATGAAGAAGAAGTTCGACACGAATGCCGACGGAAAACTTGACGAAACCGAGCGCGCCGCGATGATGGCTGCCTGCAAAGCCGAAAACGGTGATGCACCAAAGGTCGCAAAGCCCGAACCCGTGGTCAAGAAGGAAGTAGCCGTAAAGAAGGATGGAAAGGCTGTTGAAAAGAAACACAACAGAGCTCCGGATCCGGCTATCCTGAAAGCCTTTGATAAAGATGGCGATGGCAAGCTCTCAAAGGAAGAGCATATGGCACTTCGCAAGGCCCGTAAAGCCTTCGATAAGGACGGCGATGGCAAGCTCAGTCCCGAAGAAAAAGCAGCGATGGTTGAATCGCTGAAGGAATAGTTCCGCCTTCACAGTCATTTCGACTGGCGAAAGCACAAAGCATAAGGAACGGGGTTAACGCCCCGTTCCTTTTTTATGTAATGCATTGTTATTATCCGGTACGTTGTATAAGATAGGGCATCAATCCGATATAACAGGCTGGCGAACGATCAGCGACGAGGGAGATATTAATGGGCCTATTTCATCCAATCCGAGACGCAAGAAGAAAGAAACTTGCCGAAGCACCCTTCGCTTCCGAATGGGTGAAAATTATCGACCAAAATGTGCCCTATTGCCAAAAACTAAACTCACAAGAGCGCCACAAGCTGTGGGAGCTCGTTGCTGTATTCATCGATGAAAAGAATTTCGAAGGATGCATGGGATTGGCCATCACCGATGAAATCAAACTCACCATTGCCGCACAAGCGTGCCTTTTGCTGCTCAACCTCGAGCACAATTTTTACGAAAAGCTCGTCACCATTCTCGTCTATCCCGCTGGGTTCGAGTTCAATAAAGAATCCTACGAAAGTAACGGCATCGTGTCCGAGGAGCGGTTGCCCGTTTCGGGAGTCTCGTACAGCCTTGGCGTCATCTCATTATCATGGTCCGACACGACCCACGGGGCGAGAAGCCCTGATGACGGCTCCAATGTCACCCTTCATGAATTCGCACACCAGCTTGACCTCTTGGACAACGCAATGAACGGAGCGCCGATTCTCAGCTCGCGCTCAATGTACCGTGACTGGGCACGCGTCCTCGGCTCGGAATTCGATGAACTCCGCAACGCTGTCGCTGAAGGCAAACCTTCTATTATCAGCTCATACGGTGCCACAAATCCTGCCGAGTTTTTTGCTGTTGTCACCGAACTCTTCTTCGAAAGACCCGTGGAATTGAAGGCTTCCCATTCCGCCTTGTACGAAGAATTTCGGCAATACTATGGTCAAGACCCTGCCACGCGGTTCAGCTAACCTTAGCGCTTCCCCATCTCCGCTTCCTGCTTGATGCTTTTGGGGTACAGAATATTGTTTTCCAGATGAATATGCTCGTGCAGATCGGCCTCGAGTGCCTCCATCCCTTCGTAAAACGCGGCAAACGTCTGACACGCATCCGCTGGAAGCTGATAGTTGTCGGTCGACCGACGAAGCTCTACGAGTGCATGGCCTGCGCTTTCGTGCTCAACTTCCATCTGTGCGATTGGGTTGGCAATGCTACCACAATGCACGAAAGGTCGTTGACCTTTCCCGTTCATAAAAGCGTCAATGCCTTTGATGGCTGGGAAGAGAATTTGCTCCTCTTTTTGCAGGTGCGGTTCAAGCTCAGCACGTAGCGGCTCATACACCTGTCGCAGATGGTTGAGCATCATGCCATGATGTGCCGCATGCGCCCTTTGCAGCCTCGCGAGCCAATCATCAAGCCGAGGCAATTGCTCTTTGGTAAACACATGGTGCTTGTCGATGATATGGTCGGTCAGCACGGTCAGCGAAGCCGTATTCCAATCCGTGGTGTCGCTACGCTTGGCAGGAGCGGCAAGTGCCGCATTCAATGTCGCAAGAACCGTTGGCCATTTCACCCCCGACTGGTTCGCCGCTTCGATCAGAGGGCGCTTACCGCCGCAGCAATAGTCGATGCCCAGTTTCTCCAGACTTTGACGGAGCCCCGGGTGTTTCACAACCAGTTCGCCCACGGTTGTCTTCTCTTGGATCACGCAGTCTTGATCGTTCTTCTCTTGTGTCGGTTCTTTCATTTCAATCCTCCTGAGTTATCAATGAGACCTGATAATACCGGATTGGTTTCATGGCGAGATATTATACCTGCTTATGAGAATTATTTCTATTCTATCTCTAAACTCTTGTTTTAAAAAACGTTATTCGTACTGGATAACCCACTCCATCGAGGGCAAGGCGATTGTGATTTCTTTGTGTTGTTCCGAGAGAGTCCCTTTGCTTTCGGCATCTTGACCGAAACAGATAATTTTAAACGCCTCGCATTCATTCAACCCGACCGTCTTTAAAAAACTTTCAGTCCGAATCAGGATGGAAACCATGCGGGTCATCTTGCCGTCTTTGAGCACCGGATAACGCAGGGAGATCAGACGCGGTTGCATAAGACTGCCGTGCCCGGGCTCGCTGAGTTGCGGGGCTGGATTCTCCTCCATCAGTTTGCGGAATGCGTCCAACTTTTTAACTTTTTTCAGGCTAAATCCGACCGCCAAGAAATCACGCTTGAAATAGACCGCACGGATCTCCCAATCCGCATTGATCAGAGAGGCGCCGAACAGCCCATCGATCTTCTCGATCTGAGGTCTCATCACCTTCCGGAACGACGCTTCCGTCGGCGCCTGTTCGGCCACCTTCCCCAACCGCTGGAAGAGATTGTTAAAATATGATTCAACGGCAGTTTTGAGTACGGCTTCCGCAGGCACCTCCGCCCGCCCGACGCATGTGAACAATCCACTCGCTACCATAAAACTCAACAGAAGACGCTTCTTCATCCTGACCTCCATAGTTGACTGTAATAAAATAAGTTGTTGTCCTCGCCCTCTGGGAGAGGGTTGGGGTGAGGGTTGCGAGCACAGCTCGCATTAATTAATGACACGAAACACCGAAATGTAACCCGCGTATTGAGCCACGCGTGTCACCTCATGAAAGGGGATGTCCGCCAGCGCCCGGCGCAGTTCACCCCGGATATTCTCACGTATCTCTTCTTGCTGGAAAAGCCAATACCCCGACCATGCGCACAGACGCCCAAACCAGGTGTAGGGCACATCGACATCAATTATAATCAACCGCCCACCCGGCTTGAGCACCCGCCTCAGCTCGGCCAGCGAACGACGCTTCAAATCCGCATCGATATGGTGATAAAAAAGAGTAGAAACAGCGCAGTCAAACGAAGCATCCGCATAAGGAAGGGCCTCGGCGACTCCGACATCAAATCGAATGTTCGGGATGCGCGTCGCATGTCTCCGCGCCACGTCAATCATTTTTGGCGCAGCATCGATTCCAACGACAAGCGCGTTTGAGTTGGCATTGAGTTGACGTGCCAAGAGCCGTGTCAAAACTCCGGTTCCGCACCCAATGTCGAGAATTTGCTCATGGCCCTGCAAGTCAAGCAGGCGGATCGCTCGGCGACGGTAGCGCCCCTCTTGCCCCAACGTCATGACTGGGGAAAGCAGATCATACACACTGGCCGCATGGTCCAGTGTTCGCCCGCGGGTCTGCGGGACAGGTTCCTCAGACAGAGGTGACGACATAGACTAAATCTTCCAAATCGAGCACAGTGAACATGGACGAGGCCATTCTGGTGGCCGACACGTTGCAGGGAAGTACGCACTCCTTCTGTAGAACGACACACGCATCCGTGAGTTTTTGAAACCCGAGCTGAACCGCGCGCTCACAGACCGGCAAGGCTTCCTTATAGAGTCGGTCACTCGGCGGGATCGTCCGAGCAGACCACGCCTGTAACACGTCGGGATCGTCCTGCGCCAATACAGAGAGAACATAATTGTGCCGACATTCGACAAAATCACGTGCGAGGTCGCGGACGTCATCTAATAGTTGACATCCCCCGCCGAAGAGCATGAGTGCGCATTTCAGCCGCGCAACCCGTTCGGGTGACACTTGGAATTCGATCAGGTCAATGCCCAGAAATGGGAGTGCAAACAGCAGACCTGTTTTAAGCGTGTGAAGCGTGTCGAGCACGAATTCGGGTGCGGGGCGCGTGAGAATTCCACCCTCTTCGCTGGCCTCTTGCGCAGCGCTCGGGAGCAGGTAGCGCAAGGACTCCACGGACAGTGCGTCCGCCTGATGATTCGTTATCGTCTTCGCATTGACAGCCTCTTTCAGCACGCTCCAGAGCACGCGGTCAGCCGCCATGATCGCGACCACCTCGCGCATGATCCGAGAAGCACTCGGCATGACGAGAGGCAACACGCACTTATCTTCGTCGTCCAACAGATTGTCGGCGCTCGTCACCCAAATTCTGAACAGATGGTTGATCTTTCCGTACAGAAGGCGACGTGGCTTGGGTATTTCCAACGCAAGGTAAAGGGAGTAAAAAAGCGTTGAGAAAAAATTCTTGCGCAGCGTGAAAAGCGCGGGCGGAAGACTCCCCAGACGCACATCGAAATCAGAAGCGGTGCCCTCTGGCGAACGAATCAGCTCGTCGGCTGTTTTGTACACCGTGCGCATACAGACACGTTGCTCGGAAGACGCCCTCGCCCAAAGGCGACTCGTCTCCCATAGACCCTTAGAAAGGGCATTCTCTCGCTCTGTCGATGTTTTCTCCATCAGAAAATCCCATCTCCGTTCAAGACCACGCTTCAAATACCCTGTTCTGCTAGCAGAAGTCAAATTTTCCTGCCGTAATCATTCAGGTCAGTTAAATCTACTGAATTGCCCGCGTATACTGTTTTGGTATGTCGGTCGTCTCATGCAATTGTTGCGCGGCGCGGAAAACGAAATACGGATTACGGAGGAATTCGCGACCGATGAAAACTGCGTCCGCCTCCCCTCTTTGCAAGATATCTTCCGCTTGTTGAGGCTCTGTAATTACGCCCACCGCAGCCGTGTGGATGGCGACTTGGTCGCGTATCGCACGGGCAAAGGGCACCTGAAAATCTGCTGCCATCGGAACTTTCGCATCCCAAATATTGCCTCCAGATGATACATCGATCAGATCAATCCCGAGCTTCTTTAATTCCCTACAAAACGCAATCGCTTGTTCCAGATCCCAGCCGCCTGAGGTCCAATCCGTGGCCGAAATGCGCGTAAATACAGGGAGGTGAGACGGCACCGTTTCACGAACCGCTTGCGCAACCTGAAGCGGAAAGCGCAACCGGTTTTGCAGACTGCCGCCGAATTCATCATCTCGTTTGTTGGAGAGTGGCGACAAAAATTCATGACACAAATAGCCGTGCGCAGCATGGACTTCGATGACTTGAAAACCAGCTTCTACGCTTCGCTGGGCGGCAGCACGAAAATCGTTGATCGCTTGTGCGATATCATCTTTTGTCATCACGTATGGGGGTGGATAATCCTCGGAAAAGGGTAGCGCGCTGGGCGCAATATTTTGCCAACCACCCTTTTCTACAGACAAATATTTACCGCCATCCCAAGGCTTCGCGCTGGACGCTTTGCGTCCAGCGTGCGCTAACTGAATTCCCGCCACGGCACCTTGACTTTTGATGAACTGCGCGATGCGTTTGAAAGCGGTCGTATGCGCCTCGGACCAGAGTCCCAAGTCCCCCGGCGTGATACGTCCCTCCGGCGAAACGGCGGTGGCTTCGACCATCACCAAACCCGTACCGCCCACCGCACGGCTCCCATAATGCGCCAGATGCCAATCCGCCGGCATGCCGTCTACACTGGAATACTGGCACATCGGTGAGACCCAAATGCGATTACGAAACTCCACACTGCGTAACGTCAATTTTTCAAATACTTTAGCCATGGCTCTCTGCCCTCCTCAATGAAAACGCGGCGAGGACGCCGCGTCTACTACAAGTTCAAGTCTGTCACGGCGCCGAGAGATGCCGAAGAGACCGTGTGCGCATATTTTGCAAGCGCGCCGCGTGTGTAGCGCGGTTTCGGCGCTTTCCAAGCGGCTCGCCGCCGCTTGAGCTCTGCCGCTGAAACACCCAGATTAATCTGGTGCTTTTCCGCATCGATCGTGATCGCGTCGCCATTTTTCACGAAGGCAATCGGACCACCCAGAAAGGCTTCGGGCGTGATGTGTCCGACCACGAATCCGTGACTGCCACCCGAGAATCGACCGTCGGTGATGAGCGCCACATCCAGACCAAGACCTGCGCCAATGATGGCAGATGTCGGCGAAAGCATTTCGCGCATGCCGGGTCCGCCCTTCGGACCTTCGTACCGAATAACCACGACGTGCCCCTTCTTCACCTTGCCCGCGAGAATCGCCTTCATGGCGGCTTCCTCGCCGTTGAAGACAATTGCCTTGCCGGCAAAATTCGTACCTTCCTTGCCGGTGAGTTTGGCGACTGCACCATCAGGCGCAAGGTTGCCGCGCAAGATGACGAGATGGCTGCTCGCTTTGATGGGATTGGAGAGAGGGCGGATGATGTCTTGGCCCACTGGGTACGGAGCAACATCTGCCAGCGTCTCGGCCATGGTCTGGCCGGTGACCGTGAGGCACTCGCCATGCAGCAAGCCGCCGTCAAGCAGGGTCTTCATCAAGGGTCGAATGCCGCCGATGGCGACAAGTTCGGACATGAGGTATTTACCGCTCGGCTTGAGATCGGCCAGCACAGGCACGCGTTTGCCAATGCGAGTAAAATCATCCAGCGTCAACTTCACGTTGGCTGAGTGCGCGATAGCGAGCAGATGCAATACCGCATTGGTCGAACCGCCGAGCGCGATAACAACCGTGATGGCGTTTTCGAAGGCGCGTTTCGTAAGGATGTCGAGTGGCCGTAGTCCACTCTTGAGCATGGCAATAACACAAGCACCGGCTCGACGACAGTCGTCCTTCTTTTCTTCCGAAACCGCGTTTTGCGCAGAGCTGTTCGGCAAGCTCAGGCCCAGCGCTTCAATTGCCGAAGCCATGGTGTTCGCCGTGTACATGCCTCCGCACGAACCAGGTCCGGGGATAGCGCCGCGCTCAATGTCTTGAAGCCGCTTATCCGTGATCGAGCCTGTGGCATGGGCGCCGATGGCCTCGAAAACGGAAACGATGTCAAGCTTACGCTCGTCACCTTTCGTACAACCCGGCAGAATCGTTCCGCCGTACACAAACACTGAAGGCCGATTGAGTCGTGCCATGGCGATCACAGCGCCGGGCATATTCTTGTCGCAGCCACCGATGGCGATAAAGCCATCCATGCCAGCGCAGCCCACAACGGTTTCAATGGAGTCCGCGATGACCTCTCGCGAGACGAGCGAATACTTCATGCCTTCGCTGCCCATCGAGATTCCGTCAGAGACCGTGATGGTGTTAAAGATGATGGCCTTACCACCGGCTGCGTTCGCGCCCGCTTCCGCTTCGAGCGCGAGCTTATCGATGTGCATGTTGCACGGCGTGACATTGCTCCATGTCGAGGCGATGCCGATAAGGGGCTTCCGGAAGTCGGCAGACTTGAAGCCGGTCGGATACAGCATCGCACGCGCGGCGGCGCGATCATCACCATCCAGCAAAAGACTCGAATAGGGACGGGTTGAATCTTGTTTGGCTTTTTTCGGTTTCATATTTCTCTATTCTATCTCTTGAAAAGCTTGTTGTAAAGTCAGCAAATTAGTACTTCAAAACCTTCGCCAGAAAATCGCGACTCTGCTGGCTGACGAGTTGCTCGAACGCACGCTCCCCTGTTCCTGTTTCCACGATATGACCGTCCGCGATCATGGCCACTTGATCGGCAACGCGTTTCGCGAATCCCATGTTGTGAGTAACAAGAATAAAATCGAGGCCTTCCTCACGCAACTCCTCAATCACGTCGAGAACCTCCGCCGTCATCTCAGGATCGAGTGCGGAGGTCGGCTCATCAAACAACAAGAGTCGTGGCTTGGTGGAGATCGCGCGAGCGATAGCAACGCGTTGACGCTGACCACCGGAAAGTTGAGCTGGCTTCTTATGAGCGTGTTGTTCGAGTTGGAGTCTTTTTAAAAGCAGCATCGCTGTGTCTTCGGCCTCGGCAGACGTCACGGCATGAACCTTCTCCAATGGCAACGTGATGTTCTTCAGTACGGAGAGATGTGGGAATAAATTGAACGCCTGAAAAACAACTCCGACCGTGCGGCGATGTCGCATCAACGCTTCTTCGGTGAAGTTAACCGTTTCCTCATCGATTTCCATTTTGCCTTGATCGGGATACTCTAGGCCTGCGATGATGCGGAGCAGCGTTGACTTTCCACAACCCGAAGGACCGATCAACACCAGCGAGTGCACTTTTTCCAGCGACAACGAGATATTATCGAGCACGAGTTGGTGGCCGAAACTTTTGGAAATCTTGCGAAGATTAAGTTTCATACTTCATCCGTTTCTCTAGCCATCGCGTCCACAACGAAATGGGTAATGTGAGAATCAAGTAGCCTACCGCCAGCGGCAGATAACTCTCCAGCGTGCTGTACGTGAACGCATTCGCCTGCTGCGCGTTAAGCGTTAATTCGTTGATCGAAATAATCGAGAGCAATGACGAATCTTTGATCAGCGAAACGAGTTGTCCCGCCATCGGTGGCAGAGTCTGTCGTAGCGCTTGCGGAAAAATCACATAGCGATACGTTTGAAACCGCGTAAAGCCAACGGCGCGAGCGGATTCAATTTGGGTTTTTCCAACCGCCTCAATCCCCGCCCGGAATATCTCGGAAATGTAGGCGCCTTCGAAGAAAGACAACACGAGGATGCCGACAAGATATCGGTTTTCTATCCGCATCGCGGCGGCAACGACGTAGAACAGAATCAAAATCTGCACGAGCAACGGCGTTCCGCGCACCAGCTCAACATAAATGATGCTGAGGTAACGCAACGCGAGAATTCGCGTTCGACGCGCCAACGCGAGGAGCAACCCGATCAACGTGCTCAGGCCTAGCGCTGCTACGGAGATCCAGATGGTCGTCCACCACCCTTGCAGGAATAAACGACGATAGTTCCAAACGGATTCCCAACCCCAATGATATTGAAGTCGGGCAAACGAAAGATAAAATACGAATGCAAGTAGCAATAAAGCGAGCAGGGAATTAAAGGCCCGAACCCAGGACGGTAAAGGCACGTCTTCGCGCTCTGGGGCGAGGAATAGGTTGCGTATACTCATGTTAGAAAAAGAACGGGATGTCTAGTTTCTGAAAAGCTTCCTTTTGTTCCTTCAAATACTTATCGCTCAGCCTTGCGAAGCCACCATTGGCGCTGAAGTCTTTGAGGAACACGTTCACCTGGTCGCGCAACACCTCATTTCCCTTCCGGATTCCCACCGCCCATGATTCTTCTTGAAACGGCTTCAACAACGGACGCGTCGTCTCCTGATTGCGCTTCCAATTCTGATACGTCGACATTTGGTCGTAGATAAACGCATCGGCCTTACCCTGCACAACCTCGAGGACACAGGATGATTCTTTGTCGAGCACCAGCACCTTCGCCTTCATCGGATTTTGCGCCGTATACACGTGACCCGTCGTTCCCTTTTTCACGGCGATGACTCGACCCGGCTCGTTGAAGTCGACAATGGAATTGCCGACAGCGTCCTTTCGAACGAGAAGACAAAGACCTGTTTTCAGATACGGATCGGAGAAGTCGATCGACTTCGCACGTTCCGGTGTGGCGGTCATCGAAGAAATAATCAGGTCGATCTTGCCGGTTTTTAGCGCGGGAATCAGTCCGTCAAATGTCGTGTTTTGAATGATAACCGCTTGACCGAGAAACTCCCCAAGTGCAGTCGCGATATCGACACTGACACCCGTGGGTGTTCCCTTCTCATCCGTCATTTCGAATGGCGGATAAGCCAACTCCATCCCCACGAGCAGATGCTCCTTTTTGTCGGCTGCATAGGCAAAGTCTATCGAGACCATTACAATTATGGCAAGAAACACAATGTGAATCAATTTCATGGCCTACCTCCTTTTAACGCAAGACTTGAACATGATCCGAGGGGATTTAGTTTTATAAACTTCGTTTTCATGACTTGCATTTTACCTTTTGAATCCTTTCATGTAAAGATATCGTTGAGATATCAAAATAGTATTGAAATCCCAAACGCGGAAAGGTATAATTCTGTGTGTATTCCAGTTAACTAATAACGAATAAAGGAGACTAACGATGGAAGTAACAGCAGTCGATGGTGGTGCAGTAGGAGTGGTGTTTTTTGTGCAAATTGTTATTGCGATCCTTATGATCGCAGCGATGTGGAAAGTATACACAAAAGCAGGGCAACCGGGCTGGGCTGTATTGATCCCATTTTACAACATTTATGTTATGTTGAAAATCGCAGACAAGCCCGGATGGTGGCTGATCCTGTTTTTCATCCCACTCGTGAATATTGTAATGATGATCATTGTGTCATTAGCCCTTGCAGCCAATTTCGGAAAAGGAGCCGGGTTTGGAATAGGACTCGTTTTTCTCCCGTTTATTTTCTATCCAATACTAGGATTCGGCGGAGCTTACTATCAGCCTGTCATGGCGAACGCGCAACTGCGCTAACAAAGCTCTCGCCCCAATGCTGATAGTTGCGCAATTACAATTATCAGCGTTGGCTGTTGGACTTTGAGATTGCCCAGAGTTCAGACCTTTTTTTCGAATGGAATCAATCTCCAGTTCCCGTCGCCTTTTCGTAACGCAGGAACAAATGATCTGTGCTCTTTTTGAGACTCATGAGCTTCATCCAGCGTGCCGTTTCTGGCATAAAGAATTCACTCCCCACCATACTGGGTCTATGGCCAGCTTCACCGCGACCGATAATCTGCGGTGCAATCGTCAAAAACTGGGTATCGATCAGATCGGCTTTAAGAAATTGACCGAAGATCGCAGGGCCTCCTTCGTAGAGAAGAAGACGCACTCCAAATTCGTTAAAAAGAATTCGTAAGACCTCTGCGGGTGTGGTTGTGTCCGGTTCTCCGGTTGAACGCACAAGCGTCGTTGCGAGCTTCTCTGCTGATCCCGAGGCTAATCGCGCTGCGCCTGCGTTGGACGTAATGATGAGTACGCGCACGTTTTTGGAGTGAAACGTGGGGTCGTCAAGGTTGAGGTTGCCACTCCCTGTCAGAATGACTTTAAGTGGAGTGGGTGCCTTGCCGAGTTTCTCCCTGAGGCTTGCATAGAGCGCTTTCGCCTCGGGATAAATGGCTAGTGGAGGACGCACTTTACCAGACGTGTCACGAAACGTGCCCGAACCGATGAGCACCGCATCGCTTACCGCCCGCAGGAGTCCCATAAGGAAGTGATCCTCGGCGCTACCGCCACTGATCGGATCGCCACCCGACT
>JBBQIY010000008.1:0-15689 GCA_038325415.1 Kiritimatiellia bacterium | reverse complement strand
CAAGCCAAGAAAAAACATCCGCGGAAACAACCTGTACAGAATCCTCGCCACATAACTCTGCAACGTTTTCTTTCAAAACTCGAACCACTTTGGGATCCTGCTCCACCCACATCACCTTCGCAGCCCCACGGCTCCACGCCTCAAGGCCCACAGCACCAGAACCTGCAAATAAATCAAGGAAGGACGAGCCCGGAACGACGTTCATCAACATAGAGAACACCGCTTCGCGGACTGCGTCCTGCGTTGGCCTGACATGACCCGCAGCAGGCACTTTTAAGCGCCTTCCGCGTAGCTCACCGCCGGTTATTCTCATCAGAAGGTTTCTGCGAAACGCTCGAAGTGAGCCTTCGGATGCAGACAAGCGGGACACATCTCGGGAGCCTTAGGGCCTTCCGTGATGAAGCTACAGTTGAGGCAGCGCCACTTCGTAGGGGTACCGTTAACAAACATCGTGCCATTTTCCACACGAGCCAGCAACTTGCGGTAGCGCTCTTCGTGATACTTCTCGGCGATGCTGATCATGCGGTACATGACGGCGATCTCTTTGAAGCCTTCCTTCTCCGCAACGTCTGCAAATCCCGGATAGAGATCGGTCCATTCCTCATGCTCACCTGCGGCGGCCTCGCCGAGGTTCTCGACTGTCGTGCCGATCTTGCCTGCCGGATAAGAAGCTGTGATCTCAACCATTCCGCCTTCGAGCCACTTAAACATACGCTCGGCATGCTCTTTTTCCTGGTTAGCGGTCTCGGTGAAAATATTAGAAATAAGTTCGAAGCCCTCTTTTTTAGCAACACTTGCGAAGAAAGTATAGCGGTTGCGCGCCTGCGATTCGCCAGCAAAGCTTTTAAGCAAGTTCTTCTCGGTCTGCGTTCCTTTTACGGATTTCATTTAATGATTTCTCCTCTTTTTAGGGATATGCCGAAAAGCATGTCACCCGTTCACTTGAAAATGAACTATACTATTTATGGCGGTTTACGCGCAAGATAATAAAAGAATGCACATCTGATTATTGCGAAAATAAGAGCCAGGTGCTATACTCTCGCCCACTAATAAGGAGTTGATTTACGTGCCAAGACACACACACACCGTCGCCATTACCTTCATCCTGCTTCTCTCAGTTGCATGCACCTCTTTTGGTGACCTCAAGTATACGGCGCCGAGTTTCACAACCATTCGCGGGAATTCCCTAAACATCGACGGTGAACCCGTCCGTTTCTTCTGCGCCACCGGCGTCGTGGTGCCTGTCCCAGCCTTTTCTGCCGAGGATAACGCAGAAACCCGCAAGGCCAAATGGAGTGCCGCCGCGCAAAAGGGCAAAACGTTGGCGACGACACTCCGCGAGGCCGGATTTAACATGGTGCGCCTGAGTTCGATTCCCACCGGCGAATCTGGCGTACAAGGAAACCTCACCGTTGCCGAACTCTACGAACATTTCATCGGGGCCTGCAAGGAAAACGACATCAGAATTTGGGCCGAGGTGATGCACCCAGCAATGATCGTTCCCATCAGCGTCTCAGATGTCACGTGCCTCGATGACCCCGCCTCAGCTACCGCATGGACGGATGCTGTGGCGTCGTGCGAAAACCCAAGGGATCTCATGCTGGCCGCACCTTGGGATCCACGGATCGAAATCATCTTGCAACGTCGCCTCCGCGAATGGGCGCGAAGCTTCAACCCGTACACGGGATTACGACGCTGCGACGATCCGGTCTTCGCCCTCTGGAGCTTCGAACAGCTCTGGTGGGATGATATCAACGCAGTGGGAACTTCAACGTTGCCGTCGTTCTTCGGCGACCTTCTTACCAAGTTTTGGAACAAGTGGCTTTACGAGAAATTTGACTCCGACGAGGAACTTCGTCGTGAGTTGCCGGATCTTGACAAAACAGAATCCATTGCACAAGGAAACATACGGCTCGTTTTCGCAGATACCTGTCAGGAGTGCTCGAAGAAATCGTCCGTTTTAGAATGTCCTCGAGTCGCCATGCAGAGAAAATTTCTGCTTAATCTCTACGCCGTACACATGATCCGCCTCGCCTCGCCGTTCACCATGCTAGGGGAAGCCACCCGAAAGGCCCCGATTATCATCAGTTATAATGCGCGACGCGATACCCTCAATGTCATCTCGACCGCTAGATTCGTGCGCCCCCGCTCCTCGATTCAAGAACGCACCGAACCCACGGTCATGTATGAGGACGATGCAGATCCGTCTCTCTTCCACTTCGATGCCGTTGCCTTCGCCATCTCCAACAACGTCAGCGTTATCGCGGTGCCGTGGCGCGGCAATCCCGAAGGAAGCATTTTCGCTTCTCAGCTCTTTCGCTCCGGTAGCGAATTCAGCGGAAAGGGGAGCGTGGACAAACCTAGCCTCGCTCTGTTCCACGGGGAAATCACCACGAACTGCAACGCAATCACATTCCCGCAAGCCTCGGTCTCCATCTCCAACATTACATTCTGCGCCTACCCGCATGTCTCCGAAACGAATTCCACGCCCACCCTCTCCACGAATGCAATCTTCACGATTTCGATTGAGCCGATAAATGCAGATGCCATTGCTTCGGCCCAGACCGTGAACCTGACATTTTATGCCACAGACAAGGATACCGGCGAACGGCTCGATACAGCGTTCACGGCGACATTCGATGGAATCCATCGAGAAGAACTTACGCTTTATGATATCACCGGCGCGGCAATCCAATCTCAAAAGAGCGTCAATTCGTTTGACGTTCCATTCGAGCTTCATGTATTCAAAACTCGGTTTACTTCAGACATAGGCCTCATCAAAAGGGCAATCCGTTGAGTCAACCGCCGCCGAGTTGCTTCACTCCCGATGGAACCGGAACTCGCCTCGCGATCCATGTCGTCCCACGAGCATCAAAATCGGAAATCTGTGGCTACCAAGGCGATGCACTCAAAGTACGTCTGCAGGCACCACCCGTCGATGGAAAGGCCAACAAAGCGCTTTGTGCATTCATTGCCGAAAAGCTCGGCCTCCCGCCGCGCGACGTCACCCTCGTCACCGGTTCCACCGGCCGCCACAAAACGCTCCGCATCCCCAGTCTGCCCCCAGAAGAGGTGGTGACGAGACTTTTTGCCTAGTCCCTGGGTGTTAGGCCATAGGTGTTAGCAAATTTTTACTCTCTTTCTTCAATCAGTCTCTGATTGAAGATCGTCACCTTATAGCCGTGATCGCTGATCGCGGTCCATTCCGGCCTCAACGAGGCCAGCCACAGCCTTCTCCAAGGTGGGGCTCGGCCGTCCCGGCCAGCCGCACTCGGCACGCGCAGAGCGCGTCGCCGCCTCGCTTCTCCTGTAGCTGTGATCGGTGATCGCGGACCGACTCCGGCCTCATAGAAGGCCAGCCACAGCAACTCACCACTCCCCACTCACAACTCACCACTCGTAACTCGCAACTTCTCCTGTCTATGCCCCATGGCCCATAGTCCTTCTTTTCGACCTTTGCGTAAACTTAGCGTTCTTTGCGGTTAAGCCTTTTAACACGAAGATGAGTTCGCAAAGGGTGCAAGAATTTTAGACAAGATTACAAGATTAGCCGGATGCAGTGGCTGGGAGAAGTAGCGAGTTGCGAGTAGCGAGTTGTGAGTTTGAGTCGATGGCCTATAGTCCAAACCTGTGTCAAAGCATCAAAGCGTCAAGTAGTCAAAATTCTCTCCCGTCCCTACCGCGTTTCCTTGGTTGAGGGGCGTCCTCGCCTCAGGGTGTTGGCGACGGTTTCTTCCTTCGTTCGTATAGATCAACAAAGGGTGGACGCATTGACTGTTTACTTGTCAGGCGTTCGTATCTCGGGCAGTAGCTTCTGTTTCCAACCGGGAGACAACGGATTCACCGATGACACGCCTTTATAGGTGGGACTACCATCGATCCCGTTGTAGAAAACCACGCCGTCGTGATAGTTTTGAAACGTGGATCGAAAAAAGGTAATGCCGTCTAGATGTAAAGTACTATTTTAGATCTAAACATAGTTTATAAAAATCAAGGGACAGGCTTCTGAAATTTTGGGCTGGTGAGTGGAGATTGAATTTGGAAATCCGGAAGGCTGGAAGTGGGTGGCAGGGTTGGGGACTTTGCCACTAAAAACTGGGAGCATCTGCATCTTGCCTGTGCATTCTCCAAACAGGCAAGATGCCTGTTCTCCCAGTGAAACTCTTCACTCGCAACTCACAACTCACAACTCGCAACTTCTCCCCTCACCCTCGCGCAACGACAATCGCCGTGCGTGCCGGCAGGTAGACGCGAATCTTATCGACTTGCTCCTTCCCGACAATCTGGCTCATCACGGGATAAACTTGGCCATCGACAATACGTCCCTGCCCGCCAAACAACGGCGAATCAGAGTTGAGCTTCAATTCGTATTTTCCCGGCGGAACGAGAATCTCCCAGTCCGGATAAGACTGCGACCAGTGCAGGTTTATGGCAATGAAAAACTTGCCACGCGCAAAGACGAGGATCTTCGCACCGTTGTCCACGCAGAGCGTCTTGATGGGCTCCAACATAATGCGCGGCTCGCCAGCGAAGAGGTCGATCAGCGCCTCATCAAAATCGCCCATCCAACTGAATTGAAGGCCGAGATTGTCTCGCAAGCTCCACTGCCGTCGCGCATATTGGCACGAATAGCCATTACCTTCTCGCGGAAAGTCAATCCACTCGGGATGGCCGAACTCATTGCCCATAAAATTGAGATAACCGTGACCCGCCGTCGCCAGCGTCGCCAACCGTGCAATCTTGTGAAGCGCCACGGCACGCTCGATCACGAGGCTACCGCTATGCCGGTGCATCGAGTCGTAAATGGCCGAACCCGCCATCTCGAAGAAAAGCGTTTTCCCGCCGACCATCGCCTGGTCATGGCATTCTACATAACTAATGGTTTCTTCGTCCGCACGACGATTGGTCAGTTCATGCCAGAGCCATGGCAAATACCAGTCCGGGTCGGGAATCTCGCGGGCGAGTTTGCCCCAAGCTTCCGTAATGCCCATGGCCAATCGCATATCAAAGCCTGCGCCACCTTCGGACGCAGGTGCGCCGAGCCCCGGCATGCCGCTCACGTCCTCTGCAATGGTAATAGCATCGGGCCGCAAACTGTGGATCACCTTGTTCGCCAACACCAGGTACACGTAGGCGTCTTCGTCCACGCTTGCATCGAAATACTGCCCGTAATCCATGAAGTCCACACCGAGCCCGTGGTGATGGTAGAGCATACTCGTCACTCCGTCGAATCGGAACCCGTCAAAGTGAAATTCGTCGAGCCAGTAGCGACAGTTTGAAAGCAGAAAATGCAATGTTGACAAGCGGCCATAGTCAAAGCACGCGGAATCCCAGATAGGATGACGTCCACGCGGCCCTTCATGAAAATAGAGATAGCTGGTGCCATCGAATTTCGCCAGCCCTTCATCCACATTCAACACAGCGTGCGAATGAATGAGGTCCATAATGACCGCGATGCCGAGGCCATGCGCCGCATCGACAAGTTCTTTCAGCTCCTCCGGCGTACCGAAGCGCGACGAACAAGCAAAAAAGTTGGAAACCTGATACCCGAACGAGCCATAATAAGGATGCTCCATGATGGCCATGAGCTGGATCGTGTTGTAGCCGGCCTTGACAATCCTCGGCAGAATTTTTTCGCGGAACTCGGTGTAAGTCGCGATCTTCGCCTCCTCCTGCGCCATGCCCACATGACACTCGTAGATGAGCGGATCGCGGGCCGGAACGCGGAAGTCGGGATGTTGCCACTGGTACGGTTGCGGCGGACACCACACCTGAGCGGAAAAAATCTTCGTGGTAGCGTCCTGCACCACGCGGCGCGCGTAAGAGGGCAACCGGGTGCCGCTCCCGCCAGGCCAGTCGATCTCGAGTTGATAATGCTGACCGTGGCAGAGTGCCGATGCTGGCAGCACGACCTCCCACGCCCCCGCATCCGACAGACGCTTCAGCGCGTATTCCGGCAAGCGCTTCCAACTGTTGAAATCGCCTACGAGCCAAATCGCGTTTGCATGCGGCGCATAGTCGCGAAAGACCCATCCTCCATCGTGTGCATGAAGTCCGTAAAATTCGTGAGCCGAGGCAAAGTCTGCAAGGGACTTGAGCTCCCCTTGCAACCGTTGTTCTAAGGCCTCAGCCCGTTTCGCTCGTGCTTGAATGCACGGCAGATAGCGCGCAAGGTAGGAATCATCGGCAAGACGCTTCAGACGTTTATCACGAATCATGCTAAACCCTTTCAGATACAGTTTAAACTCATGGACTTTTCACGCCTCGATGCGGCGTTGAAAGCCCGTCGATCATTCTTTCAATGTGCGCAGGATGGCTGTCGCTGATCCAAGAAACCGCACTATGTCCAGCAACCGGCATTAACTTGGCAACTTCATCGACGTTAACATCATGCAGATCCACGGTTCGGTTCACGCAGAGAATGTGCGTGGCATGCGAGATCACGACGCGCAGGTTGTGGGACACAATCATAACGGTCTTCGTCTTGTTCAGCTCCTTGAACAAGGCATAGAGCTCCGCTTCCGTTTTGGCATCGACATTCGCCGTCGGCTCATCGAGCAATAAGAGTTCCGTCTCGTAACAAAGCGCCTGAGCGATCAGCACACGCTGGCGTTCGCCACCCGACAACTCCGCGAAAAGTGATTTTGCCTTATAACTAAGCCCCACGGTCTCCAAGGCCTCCGCCGCGAACTTCCGATCTTGCTTATTGAAGCCGCCAAACAAATTCTCGGCGGCGCGTCCCAGCATGACCGATTCGATCACGGAGATTGGGAAGCTCGGATCGAAATGAATTTGCTGCGGAACGAAACCAATTCGGCGACGACCCACGGCTGCGGGTTTACCCATAACAGAAATCGAACCGAACCTCGGCTGAAGCACACCCAAGAGCAGATTAAGAAGTGTCGTCTTGCCCCCGCCATTAGGACCGACAACGGCCACGAGTGCCTTACGCGGGATATCGAACGTAACGTTGTGAAGCACTTCGTTCGCACCATAAGCAAAGCAAACATCACGAACGGAAATCGCTGGGCCTTCAAGCCCAGTTCCAATTTCTGATATGTGAGTTTCCTTCGTAACAATCATTCTAGAATTATAGTCGAATCTGCTCCCGAATCAAAGGAGAAGTTGCAGGAGAAGTTGCGAGTGGAGAGTGGTGAGTTTCCGCTGCGGCCGCTCTAGCCTGATGGTCGATAGTCGATTGTCCATAGTCCTTCTCTGAAAGGTGGGGCGTGGCCGTCTCGGCCAGCCATCGCATGATTACCGAGTTAATTTAAAATTCATCCTGACGCAGTGCTACAACGCATTTGTCGGACTTGTCAGACCTGTCAGACTTGTCGGACAAGTAAAACCACCTCATTTGCACTGGGAGCATAGGCATCTTGCCTGTGCATTCGTTTCGGGACCTCCCCTTTCGCCCCCCAAGCGTGACCAGAATGGCCCACACCAACAGCGCAATGCAAATGTACATCAAGCAGGCACTCAATTGCTCTTGGTTCTTGGCAATCCGATAGGCTCGATCTGCGACAAGAATCGTAACGACAGTGAATCCAATAATATTTTCGTTCATTCTTATTCCCTTCCTTTTCTCTGCTTGACTTGTCTTCCCTCGACAAGCCTGTTCATCCTGCTCATCCCCCTATAAATTCCCGCGACGATTGTCGCGGCTGGCGGGTGACGGCTGGCAATTTTGCCTCCGTCGGGTTCATAACGACCTTCCATGAATAAAGGGAAGGATATTGTTTCTGATGGGCTCTGTCAAGAACCCTGAACGGGCTGCGCATATTCCAGACTTTACCTAATTCGGTCAGCGACCAAGAGGTTTTCCGGCATTTCGATGCTTTTTGTGTCATTGTAATCTTGAACAAAAGTTCTTCAAGATTACAAAGAGCGGTTAAGTTCACGAATGCTTCTTGCCGTCACCACAGTCTTGAACATTCTTCAAGATTACAAAGAGCGGTTGCGTATGGCAGAGTGGATACACTGCCTCACCGCCTTCCCTGCCATCTCGGTTGCGCCTTGCCCAATGGCATCTCACGACCTATCACGAACAGATTACGATCTGCGTCCCAATAGTCGTTGACATTCCAGCGTCGTATGTGGCATGGTTTGGAAGCACAGGAAGGTCGACATGACAATCTACGAAACCGAGCGACTGATCGTCCGTGAGATGACAAAAGCAGATTTACCTCCTCTAGCGGTAATGCTACAGGATCCACTCTGCATGTCCGCATATGAAGGTGTGTTCAGCAATGCTGAAACACAGGCTTGGTTACATCGGCAAATAGAGCGATACCGCGAACACGGCTTTGGACTCTGGGCTATCGTTCTGAAAAGCACTGACGAGATGATCGGACAATGCGGGTTATCGTGGCAAGAATTCAACGGACACCACGTTCGCGAAATCGGCTACCTCCTGCAACGCCAACACTGGCACAAGGGTTATGCCATCGAGGCCGCATGTGGTTGCAAGCAATACGCCTTCGAGAAGCTGATGTCGGACGAGGTTTTCTCCATGGTTCGCGACACTAACATCGCCTCCATGAACGTAGCCATTCGAAATGGGATGACCATCCGAGGATGCTTTGTCAAACACTACCGCAATGTGGACATGCTGCATTATGCGTTTTCGGTAAAGATTCCAACTCCCGATGTAAGCAAAGCAAATCCTCGAGAAATTATTGACACGCCCCTTGAACCGACAGATGCCGAATCGGTCGAAGCGATAGATGAAGAAGAATTTAAGATGGTGCAAGAGCATCACGGCGGAGTTGACAAGTTCAGTCCGCCTGCAGAAAAGATCGCGCTGTTCATATCATTATTCAGGGGTCGCAGCGATGTCTATGCGCTGAGACGTTATTCCAAACGATTCGGCAACGCCTATTACATGCCAGCGTGCCGAAATGAATATCGGCCGAACGTTTGTGGCAAACCAAAACAAAAATGTGGAACCTGCAAGAAACGAGATTTTATTCCTTTCGACGCCGACGTGATTCGTGCGCATTTGACGAACACGGACGAGAATGGGAACGGTATCATCGGCGTCTATCCGTTGCTACCGGACGATACATGTCGATTTCTCGCCATGGATTTCGACGGAGCAGAATGGACGAAGGACGTTGCGTCCCTGCGAACAATTTGTGAGGAAAACGATATCTCTTGCGCGGTGGAACGCTCGCGCTCGGGTGACGGGGCTCACGTTTGGTTCTTTTTCGATAAGCCCTTGCCAGCTAGCCATGCCCGTCGATTCGGTTCCTTGCTGATAACCAAGGCTATGAATTCCCGCCATGAAATCCGTTTCCCCTCCTACGACCGGATGTTTCCCAATCAAGACTCGGTTCCCAAAGGCGGCTTCGGTAATCTCATTGCACTTCCCCTGCAGGGAGGCCCACGCATGAAGGGTAACAGTGTCTTCATTGATGGCGATCTCAAGCCCTATCCCGATCAATGGGCATTTCTTGCCGCCGTGGAGAGGATTGACTCGGCGAGATCCGATTGGCTCACAAAAGTGCTGGATGTCGATGGCGAACTTGGCTCTCTGGTTGCCTGTCCAGAAAGCAACGACGAGAAACCCTGGGAAGCACCGCGTCGACCACCACATCTTCTGAAGAAAGATTTCCCAAAGAGTCTGCGCTGTATTGAAGCCAACACGCTTTTCGTGGAAAAGGAGGGTCTGAGTCAACGAGCCATGAACCGAATCAAGCGGCTCGCCGCGTTTCCAAATCCTGGGTTCTATCTCAAGCAGCGCATGCGCATGTCGACTTTCGGCGTTCCGCGCATCGTCTACGCAGCCGACGAAACGCCCACGTGGATTTCCATCCCGCGTGGGTGCCGTTCGGCACTGGAATCTCTAGCAGAAGGTGCAGGCATTCCTCTGGTATTTGAAGATAAACGTGAGATAGGACGGCCACTTGAAATCCGCTTCACCGGAGAACTTCGTATGGATCAAGTCTTTGCGGTTGATGCGCTCGCCTCGGAAGACAACGGCGTGATGGCCGCTGCGACAGGCTTCGGTAAAACCGTTGCCGCCGCTGCGCTGATCGCCAAGCTCCAGCGATCAACATTGATTCTGGTTCATACACACACCCTGCTTGCACAATGGAGAAAAGCATTAACACGTTTTCTTAAAAACACCCATGACGGCGTTGACCTCAACATAGGCGAGTATAGCGGCGGCAAAAAATCTTTAACTGGCGGAATCGATGTCATGACCGTTCAGAGCCTGCCAACGGACACTATGACAGAATGTGACATCACACGCGGCTATGGCGTGATCATTGTTGACGAATGCCATCACGTTCCCGCTCTGACCATCGAGAAGGCACTTGGCACGATGAACGCACGTCGCGTCTACGGACTTACCGCCACGCCTGCTCGTAAAGACGGCTTGCAGCCGCTAATCTTTATGCAGTGTGGCCCGATCCGGTATCGAGCGAGTTCCAAAGACCAAGCGGCACACGGCGTTAACCGCCTCGTCATGCCTCGGATTACCCGCTTCAAGAAGCCATTCAATATCGATGAAGAGGAATGGACATTTGCCAAAATTTATGGCGACATAGTGGAAGATGAAGAACGCAACGCCCTCATCATTGCGGATGCTGTGCAGGCGTTAAAAGAGGGTCGTTCGCCCCTCCTCCTTTCGCAGCGCACGGATCACGTGCGGGTTCTCGCCGGCATGCTACGGAAGGGCACTGATGCCAAAGTCTTCGAACTGATCGGTAGCGAAACGGCAAAAACAAAGCGTGAAAAGGAAAAGGAGCTGGCGGAAGTCGGCGATGCCGAAGCCATGGCAATCGTCGCAACCGGACAATATGTCGGTGAAGGCTTCGACATGCCGCGACTGGACACGCTACTGCTCGCAATGCCCGTATCATGGAAGGGTCTGGTTGAGCAATACGCCGGTCGCCTACATCGTGAACATGCTGGCAAGCGAAACGTGCTGATCTACGACTATGTCGACGTGCACGTGGGCGTGCTTGAGCGGATGTACCAGCGACGCCTGAAAGCGTACGCACAAATCGGCTATTGCACCGCTGCGGCGGAAGGAGAAATCACAGGTGGCAATGTCATCTACGGTACACGTTCTTTCATGCCAGTAATGAAGCAAGATTTTGAGTGCGCGAAAGCCGATATCCTGATCGTCAGCCCATTCATCCGAAAAAGACGAACAGAAAATATTCTCGACTGGTTGAAACCCGCACAAGCAAAGGGCGTTATCGTTCATATCGTCACGCGACCTTCTGAAAGTTATCGTTCCGATGCTGGTGCCGTGATTGCGGACTGCATCATACAGTTACGTAATGCAGGAATTGTTGTAATCGAGCGCACGGCGATTCATCAAAAGTTCGTTTTGATCGACAGGCGTCTTGTTTGGTATGGAAGCCTGAACCTGCTCAGCTTCGGCTCGTCAGAAGAAAGCCTGATGCGCCTCGCTTCACGCGAGGTCGCAACCGAACTTCAAAAGACGATTCTACCCGATACTCGTCAACCGCTTTAAAGCTTTACGCCGAGACCCCCGATCAGAACCAAGTCATTCTTCTCAAGGCCTTCGCCTGGTGTACTGTCGTGCTTGTTCTGGAGGACAAGGCGCAAACTCATCGAACCGTTCAGCGCCGCTTCGGCACCAACCTCGACGTTCAGGAGGTAGTCGCCAAAGTCATCGGCCTTCGGCAGATATTCTGCGGACTGCCAGACTTTCGCCGTGTCACTGAATGCATAGTCGAAACGCTCGCCAATCCTCAGCGCCATATAGTTGTCGGTGACGCCGGAAACCTTCTCCCAGATATAAGCGGGACCCGCTTCCACAGACAGGCTCGTTGATTTATCCTTGATCAAGTACACGCCGAGCCCAGGCGCAAGCGTCGCGCGATAGTCGATTCCGGCAATGTCATCATACAGGGTTGACGCATTAAGAGACCAGAAGGTTCGTTCCGTGATCGTCTTCTTTGCGCCAGCGAAGAGGTTGGCGTTTTTAATCGTGGTATCGGAGTTCTCGGTAACCACGCCATCGGCGTCCGTTGTCTTCGTGGTCGTCTCTCCGTAATTAGCTTCAATGCCCGCCCTCACGGAGCCGAGTCCTTCTTTTTCTCCTTCGGTAATCAGGGAAGAATTCGCCTGCATCGTCTTGCTATTGCCGTCGGTGAGTGTGGCACCCACGCTCAATTTTGTCTCGAATGCCTTTTTCGCTGGCGCTTGCTCTGGTGCTGCTGCTACCTCTTGTCCCAAAGCTGTCGTCTTAGCAACCGCACCCGCTACCGCCATCACCATCAATAAACGTAGAAAATTCATATAACACTCCTTATTACTTTTTATGTTTTAACCTATTAATGTCTTCTTTGCCATCCACAAAGTTCCATTCGTCGAGGCGATTCTCGTTTGTTCTTGTAATCGTTTTGGTGTTTTTGTTTTACACCTATGAAACAGAAGTATAATCTATACAAAGAGCTAACGTTTTTCAAGTTTAATCTCCAATTTGAGAAACCATTTTAAGGAACATTCGCTTCCGTCATACCGGCAAAAGCAACTTGGCCGTGCCGAAAAACAGAAGAAGACCCGTAATATCAACAATGGTTGTCAGCGCTGGGCTGGCAACGAGAGCGGGGTCCAACTTCAGCTTCGTTGCGATCAGCGGCAGAAGCGCGCCGATCAACGTTGACGAAACAACCTGCAACCCAAGCGCGATAGAAATGGCAGTACCAACCCAAGCCAGTGATACACCCACCGGCAATGTTGAGTTGTTACCCAGCAGCATAACGCGCGCAAAAGCACCGATAAAATCGGCCATCTCCGCTGGATGCACATCCTCCACCACTTCGCGAGGCTGGATAATATCGCCACTATTGATTAACTTTAAAAGGTCGGGTGTGAGGATGGGGTTCGTCGTCATAATCATTCTTTTTTAATGCATGTTTTGTTTCCAGTGAGTGTACACTGCCCCACAAGGTTCTGTCGACCCTAATACTAAAAAAATCAACGCCGCACGGTGTCGGGACATGGAAACGATGGGGCAACTTCTTGAACGCACCAAAAAAAATTGCCGCGAGCTGTTTGGGGAAATGTGGGGAAAGTGGCAGCGGCGTCTCACCGCTGACCGAACAGAGCCGAGACGGCTCTGCCACTATGCTGAAACAGAGGCGGAAAGTGAAATTATGCGTAAGCTATTGGAAATCAAGTCTGAACCCCGAACCCTGTTTCCTGACCCCTCCGTGCGCGGCAACTCAGTTGACGCGCACCCTTAACGCACGATAATCATCGTGGTTTCAAGGCCGCGTTTGTAGATCAGCTCTAGGTTGTTGCCAGAGACCCGCGTCACGAAGCCGCAAGATCTTGCTCGCGTCCAGACCCCACATGGAAAAGAATCTGCCAGATTGTTTCGAAAATATGTTCGCCAAGCCAGAATTCTATACCATCACAATTCTTTTCACGATCGGAATCTTCAAGTTTGAGGAAACCGAGCACGAGGTCAAGCGAACGGCTGCTATCAAATAACAAGGAATGAGCGTATTCAAATCTGCGAGCGAATCGCTCGCAGAGCATCACTTCTCCATTCTCAGTGAGAAAAGAAACGTAGATTCAGAGCATTATTCCGAGTCGACCGTCTCGGCGTTACGATGTAAGAAGTCGCGAGTCGCGAGTTACGAGTCGCGAGTGGTGTCCCATTTTTTGACAAACTTTTATGCCCTTTGCGAACCCCTTGCGCCCCTTGCGTTAAAATCCATCCCACGAGATCTCTCATTGGATATTGGACATTCCTTGTTGAATATTCGATATTTTACTTCTTTCGGGCAATCGTAATATCCAACAGCCAACACTCAAACCCAATTTTCAATGAAGAGAAGAAGGACTATAGACCATCGACTATGGACTATCAGGGCCCCACAATTCGTAATTTGTAATTCGTAATTCGTAATTGTCTAGACACCTGCGCCCTTCGCGTTAAAATCTTTCCACTCGCACTTCTTCCACGCTCTCGATAAAGTTCACGACAAAGTTCGCGACAAAGTTTTTTAAAACTACTCCCTACTCCCTACTCTCTACGCCCTACTCCCTACTCCCTGCTCCCTTCCCGAGCACTGCCGAGGGTATCCACCCAGCCGCACCGTCGTACAAGACTCGCGCCCAGTCACCGTAACGCTCTCGGACTTCGATGGATGATCCTGCTGGAATCTCGAAAAGAATCTGCGAGACCGCATCAGGACACAATCGCGCGGAAGCCGATACCGACAACGATGCCGTTTCTCCTCGCTTCCGATGCAGAAAGCGCATCCAACCTTCGCCGTTCGTTAAGCCCTGCTGTACCGTTTCCTCGGGCTCCGTTCGGTAGACCAAAGTCGAGAGCGTATTCGTCGGTGCCTCGCTGATCACACGCGCGCCAACCCGCAACCCGAATGGCCCGGAAGAGAGCTCCGTATACTCGCCTTTTAGTGGATTAAAAACCGAAAGGTTGAACGCCGCCGCGCTCGTGACATTCGTGCTGAGCGGAATGATCACCTGCGAACAGGAGACCACCCCATCTGCCTGAGAGGTCACCCGCGGTGGATAAACCTTAAAATCCTTCCCCGGCTTGTACTCCACCTTCGTCACGTCATCGGCCGTGCCGTTGCCCACCAGCGTCCACTTGAGCGTGAGCAAGTCGCCCACCATGCAATTCCTCGGTGCGAGCTCGGCGTCGAGCTTGTACTCACCGACAGCGCCACAGTAATTCTCAGGACGCCCCAACTCAGGCGGGACTTTGACCTGCATTTCCACGGGTGCCGACTGCGAGTTGAATGTATAACCCTGCTTGCGGTAAAATCCCCCCGATCTCATGCGTACCGCCATCTGTCCGCTCAGCACAGGTGAGAAAATATTCAAACCCTGCTTCAGAATGATCATGCTCGCTGTGTACTCTAGCTTCTGCGGATTGCCACTCTCAACCTGTCTGAACTCTCCCATCTGCGCCGTGTTTCCATCGGGCAGACCACCGGTTCCGATTTGACTCACCAGCTCCGCTTCACCAAAATCGATCGAGAGCCTCGCCGTCACCCGCTGGCCAACATAATAGGTATCTTGCTTGGGGATAATCTCGAACACCACTTTTGGCGCAGGCGGCGATGCTTCCTGTGCAAAGGCGTGTGTCACTAAAACGAGACCGATGGCAAACCAAGCGATGATGTTTTTAAAGTTCATTGCGCCACCGTCCTTTCTGCGGTCTCATGCAACGCCGGAACGGGTGGCATCGGTTTATCCAGCACGCGCTTGCTCGCCAGCACACTGCTGCCAAACACCGCCAGCCCCACCAGTCCCGCCGCCACCAACAGCTTGCCGATCCTTCGGAGCCGACCGAATTTCAAAATCATGCCAAGCCACAAAACGCCCCACATCACAGCCAGCGCCTCCAGCCTCACGCTCACGGGCACACCGTAATGCCAGAAAAGCGGCACGCGATACCACGGCAACGCCGTGGCAGAGTCTACACCCTGCCACCCGCCATCACCGAGCGGATGCGCCAGCTTATTCATCGCGCTCAGCGCAAGATCGAGATTGTTCTCAAGCTCTGGGGAAGCACCATCGAGAGCCTCCGCGCGCTCGAAGGCATCAACAGCCTCCGTCGAAAGTCCGGCAAACAACAACATTGTGCCGTAGTTGTAGAGCACAGCGCCGTTGACCGACCCACCATCAATCAATTCTCGATAAACGAGTGCCGCCTGACG
>JBBQIY010000007.1:0-17073 GCA_038325415.1 Kiritimatiellia bacterium | reverse complement strand
AGACCGGCTTCGCCGCTGAAGTCGACATACTTGGACAGCGGGTTCCACTCGCCGAAATAGCCAGCCTGAAGCATATCCCATTTGATATCGCCATCCACAAGGCGGGTTGCGGAACCCTCTCGTGTGTCCATTGTCTTGTCTGAAACGGAGCGATAGTAGGCGGCTGTCCAGCCCCAGCGACCGTCGTCCCAGGCTTCTGCGGTCTGACGCCAGCCGAGTTGAAATTCATTGCCTTCGGATTTAATGAGTTGATGCGCGCCGGGTGCACTCCAGTTGTAGTCATAGTCTTCGATCAGGTACTGGATGAAGAACTCGCTCTTGTCCTCTTTTGAAATGGCCAGTCTCAACCCATCGGCTGTGCCGCGGTAAGTGCCGTCCTCCCAATTGTCGAGTCGGGAGTCGTCAAAGTCGAAGCGGTTTTCAAGTGCGGTGTGCCGAGTGTCGTATTCGCGGCGGACGTATTTGGCGCTGAATTCATAGGTTGGCTTTGCTTCTGTCATCGTTACCAGGTCAGGATCGGTAAGATCCGGATCTTTCGGCATCATCATGGACTCCTGGGCATAAGCGGCGAGTGCCGTTGTGGTGGCGATCGCGAGGCTGGCGAGGGTGTTTTTTGTGTTGTTCATTATGTTGTACTCCAGTATAGGTCTTTTCTTGTTCGTGTTAAGTTGCCGGCTGAATAGTCCGGGCTAGCGTTTGGCGCGTGACACGCGTTCGACTTGTTCGATGTATCGCGTGAGGGAGTCGCGCGGGGTGAGGTCGTTGGCGCGTTTCAGCAAGGGAAGTGCGTCAGCAAAGCGGCCGGCCCGGGCGAGAGCCTGGCCCTGTCGCAAGCAGGCTTCGGCTTCGCACGCTTCGATGCCGGCAGCGCGTTCAAAATAGAAAACGCCGCGTTCCAACTCACCCGTCGAGGCGTAATGTCGACCCAGGGCGATCAGCGTTTCTCCGTCGAGCGGATCTACTTTGACGATTGATTCCAACAACGCCACCTGTTCTTCTCCCGGGCGTTCTTCGAGGGCGGCAAGTTTCGCCTCGAGTTTTAAGGCGCGTTTTTTTGTTTCGACGGGCAGACCGGCATCCCCGACGCGCTCGGAGAGCGCTTTGAGCACACGGTGTGCGGCTGCCGGGGCGTTGCGCATGGCAAGTACTTCGGCATTGCGCAGGGTGTGGTTGACATCCGGCTCGTTTACACTTGCCAGCAGGTTGGTATAGACGTCGGCAGCGAGGTCGCAGAGGCCTTCGTTGACATAGATGTCGCCAAGAGAATTCATGGCGGAGGCGGGAAGTTTGCCCAGTCGCATCAAGTACTCGTAGTTTACAGCCGCCGTCAGCGGCTGCCTCAAACCGAGAAAGGCATTGGCTTCAAGAAGCCAGTAGTCGGCGCGGCTGGCATCTTTGCTGATCAACTCGGCGCAGAGCGTTGCGGCCTCCTCGTATTTTTTCTGTCGGAAAAGGCTTCGGGCCAGACCGAGCTGCCAGTCGATTGTGTTCGGTTGTAACATCATCGCCTGGCGGTAGGCGCTCTCGGCGGAAATATCTTTTTCCTCCATGGCGTATGCATAACCGAGCATGCCGAACGTCAGGCCGTCGCGGGCACCGAGTTCGATCGCCTTCGTGAGCGCGGGGAGGGCTTCATCGTATTTTTCGAGTCGTACGCTGACGATGCCGAGGTTCTTGTGTGCGCGCAGGAAACCGGGAAATTTGTTGATTGCGCTTTTGTACCAGGCGGCGGCGAACTCAAGCTTCTCTTCCTGGAAGTAGATGTTGCCTAGCGTGAAATCGAAGGTTCCGCTGTGTCCCGGGGTGGTGGTCTTGTAGAGTATCGCCTTGGCCTGTGCCTGCCCCTTGGGCGTTCCCATCAAAGCTAGGACACTCTCCAACTCCTCCCGTTCCGTGGAGGTGACCAGCGGTTCGATGTCAGATTTGACTCCGTAGGTCCCGAGGAACTGGTTTTGGAACAAGGGGCTTTCCCAGAACGTCTGCAAATCGGTGCTCTCACCCGTTTTCGGGGTGTCAGCACCTTTTGCGTTGCAGGGAAAAAGAAGCGGCCCGGTAGCCGCTGCGGCAAGAACAGCCGCAAGACATGTTGTGGTTATTTTCATAAGTTTACCTGGAAGAGAATGCAATTGGAACTCGCATTTTAAATTGGACTGGCATGCCACTGCGCTTGCCCGGCTCGAAGCGCCAGCGTCGAACGGCCTGAAGGGCGGGTTTGGCAAACGCAGGATGGCTTGCTTGCTGAATGATCGGGTTGACGACGCGGCCATTTTTGTCGACGATGAAGACGATTTGGACAGAGCCCTTGAGTTTTTTGGATCTCAGTTCCTTCGGATATTCAGGCGGCGTCTGGACTGTCGGCTTCGGCGCCTGATCGAGATCCTCCATGGAGAAGATGGCCTCGGTATCTTCGGCTGTCGCGTCATCCATCGTGGCGAGGTTGAGCTTGAAATCGCAGTATGCTCCTTCGCCCCCGAAACCCGGATTGAGTGCCAGTTCAAGCTGGGCCAGATCCAGAGGAGGAACATCCTGCTCCGTCATTTCCGGTGGAGGGGGTTCCTCCTCTTTTTCCTCCTCTTCGACCTTTTCCTCCGGTGGCGGGGGAGGTGGTGGCGGGAGATTGGCGGCTGAGACGCTTCGGAGGTCGACATCCGGGGCGGGGGGTGAGCCGAGTCCCTGAATGACTGGCAGGAGCATGAAAAAGGCCAGGGCGAGCATGCAGGTACAGAAGATCAGGACGATGCTTCTGAGAGCGAAGCCCATCCTCTTGGCAACTTCTTTCAACAAACCTTTACATTTCATTCTGAGCACCTTTTTATTATTCCGTGCAGCGTCGTTACAACGGGGTTTCACTTCTGCCCCTTGGCTGTCGCTATCGAGACTTTGATTGCGCCACCCAGCTTCGCTTCGTCAATAACCTGTACCAGAATCCCTGCCTTCACCGCCTGATCGACCTGGACGATGACCGGAATCTCCTCCTTCTGAAGCATGCGTGCTACAAGGGGGCGGATACCGCCAATGCCGATTTCGCGACCTCCGTAGACCACTGCCCCTTCCGCTGTGATGGCGAGCAGGATGCTGGTCTTTTCTAACTGCACAGAGGAGGCGGCTTGCGGTTTGTCAACCTCCACGCCGGTTTCCTCGACGAATGTCGTGGTGACGATGAAAAAGATCAGCAGGATGAAGACGCAGTCCATCAGGGGTGACACGTCAATGCTGGAGGCGTCGCCTTCGCCCTGTGAAAGGTTTTTGAAGCGTCTCATGCGGCCTCCATGCACTTCTCACGAATGTCGGCATCGTCGCGTCTCAACGCTTCAAGGCACAGGGTCTCGACCCGGGCATATTTCATAAGCAGGCGGTCATGCTTTCGTTTCAGGATGAATTCAAACATCATGCCTGCAAGTCCGAGCACCAGCCCCGTCTCGGTTGTAATCAGGGCTTCGGAGATGCCGCCCGCCACCAAGCTCATAGTCTTTTCTCCACCGCCGCCTGTTGCAAGCGCGGCGAAGGTGGTGAGCATTCCCGTTACCGTGCCGAGAAGCCCGAGGAGTGGCGCGGTGGAGACACTGACACCCATCACCTTGAGATCTCGTTCGAACGGGGTCATCTCGCTATTGCCGAGTGCGTCGAAGAACAGCTCGACGTTCTCCTCCGTGTCCTCGGCCATGGCTCGTTCGACTACGCGACCGAGGGGATCATCTCCCTGCTTACCGCTCTTCCACCGTTTAAAGGCTTTTTCGGGCGAAGCAAGGATTCCGCTACCCAGCAGCCGGGAAAGAACAAGCATTCCCATGCCGAATATGACCAGAGCATTCACCGCCAGTGCGATCATGCCCCAGCCGCCGGCGACCCAAATTGATTGAGCTTGAGTATAGAGTTTCAGTAGTGTTTCAATGTGCATATTTTACTCCTTCCGAGAACGTTCTCGTTCCACCTCGCTCATCACGGAGATCGAGATGTGTTCCAATTTGTCCAGCAGCCCCCTCGCCTTGCGCGAGAGGAATGCATGGCACAACAGCGCCGGAATGGCTATGACTAAGCCGAATTCCGTCGTAATGAGTGCTTCCGATATTCCACCGGAAAGCTGCTTGACATCCCCGGAGCCGAAAACGGTCAGCATCCGGAAGGTATTGATGATGCCGGTAACGGTTCCGAGGAGTCCCAGCAGAGGTTCGCATGATGCGCCGACGGCGATGATCGGGATGAATCGGTTCAGACGGAAGCGGATACCGAGCATCTTTTCGTACATGGCCTCTTCAATGAGCTCTCTGGAGTCGTCCAGGTGTACGATGCCGGCGGTGAGCATTGCCCCGGCCATCCCGCGAATGCCGGATGTAAGGGTGCGCGCCTGTGCTTTGTCACCAGTGCGGATTGCCAGGTAAAGCGATTCGAGCTTCTTGGAGGATGGCATAATGACCATTGATAACTCCAGAAATTTGAAGAGAATGACCAGCGCCACGATCAGTGCCAGTCCGAGAATCGGATACATGACCGGTCCACCCTTGCGGATGTGTTCGGAGATCGTCTCCTTTGTCTCTTCAATCTTACGCGCATTGCCCAGTGAGCCATCTACAGGTGTGTTGCCAGAGCCGTTTGCGACGAATTGTGCGGTCATGGCCGTGAGGGCGGGATCCAGGTATTCCACCACCGAGGGTTCCATCGAACCGAGCTTCTGCTCGACAATTCCGGAGAGTGTTCCGTCGCCGGAGCGGAAGTAGGCGAGGGGTCCGAGAAAGACATATTTGCCAGGCTTCACAAGCCCGTCCGGCCCGGCGGCGCGCCCTTCGAACACTACGCCGCCTAACAGGTCTTCGAGGCGCGTGATGCTGATTGTCAGGATTTTGAATTGTTTTTCGAACCGGGCTTCGTCGGTCAGCGTATTGTTTTCCAGTGCTAGGCGTCCCGCTTCCAGATCGGGACTGTATTTCTCGACTTCTGCGATGTGCAATCGTGTTTCGAGGTTGCGGTTGTACTCGCCCAGTAGCGAGGAAATGTACGTCTTCTCCTGTTCCCGGGCATTGACGCTGGTGCGCAGTGTACTGACGTCCAACGCGAGCTTGTCAAGCTTGCGTCGGGTCTCTTCACTCTCTTTTTTTGCGGAAGACAGATCGTCCTCGGCTTTAGAGAGCGACTCGGCCAGCGGGATCTTCTCCGCTGCGATGGTTTCGCGCAGATCGGCGAGGTTGCGAATTGAATTCTCCAGCTTCGTGACAAACGGTGCGGCGGATTCTCCGGCCTCAGGCTCCGCGCCGCATGCGGTGGGCACCCCGACTGAAACGAACAGCCCCACAGCCACGAATCCGCAACGGATCAATCGACTGGTATTATCTTGCTTGAACAAACTGACTTTCATGATTCTCTTTCTTGAATGGCATTTCCTGTTTGCCATGGCACTTACTTGATTTGGATCGGCAGTGTGACATACACGGCTGTTTTTTCGTTGCGGTGGATTGCGATGAGATCCGATACCGCCTGCGCAATCGGGTTGTTCGCCACCCATACCCAGCCCTCGGCATCTGCCACGCCGTAGCCGGCAACATTGCCAAGTTGGTTGACGTAGTAGCCTTGCCCTAGGCCGAAATAGATCACCGAGGCTTCGAAGCTTTCACCGTCTTTCAGCGACATGACTTCACTGCCGACCGTGATATCGCGTGCGAATTTGTTGATCTCGTTCAGAATGCCGACGACATTCTGCAGTCTTTCGCCGAGCCCCGCCTTCGAGTTTTCCGGATGCTCGGGAATGCGCTGCGAAAGGGGGCGAACCTTTTCGCGAATCGGCGGCGGCACCCTTTTCAAGATTGCAATCACGCGCTTTTCGCCTTGTTCGACTTCTGAGGCCAGCGCGACGGAAAGTGTCTTGAGTTGCTCCTCTTCCTGCACATATTCCTCGCGTTTTCCTGCCGAGGCCACGTAGTCGGTGTTGATTCCCGCCGTGGTTGCCCTGAGCGAGGCGGTTTCATTCGTTAAGACCGAGATCCGGTCCTGAAGAATTTCCCGGTCTACGCTCCAGTTGGCCTTTTCCGAGGAGATGAGCTTTTCTGTCTCCACCCAGCGTTCCATCGCGGAGCGCATTGTTTTGCGCCAGTCGGTTTCCGTCGCATCCAGCGCCTCTGCGGCAAAGGTTGCTGTGGCCGTGCAGAGGAACAGTGCAGCCACCACGGTTTTCTTCGATTTCAATTTGACTTCAAACATGTTGTTTTTCCTTTTCATGAATATATGCCTGTTAGAAAGTCGCGCTAACGGCGATGGAGTAGGCCTTGCCTTCGCGGTAGGACTTGCGAGGCGTCTCCGTGCCGTCCGGCTCACGATAGACATCGGCGACCTGTGAATCGAGGAGGTTCTTCGCTTGGAACGAAACCTTCAACGTCGAGCTGATTTTCTGGGAGATGCTGAGGTTCACGGACGAGAATCGCTTGGTATAGATGTCGGCTGTGGCACCGTCGGCACCGATGGCCGCACCGCTCTTCAGCATATCTCCGCGGATGTTGTAGAAAAGCCCGATCGAGGTTCCCCAGTCTGTTTGATCCCAGGTGATGTTGTAGTTTGTGATGTACTCCGGCTGTCCGTACATGTCGCGCTTTTCGGATCCGAGGTTGTGAAACTCCAACGAGCTTCGCATTTGCTCCGGAATCGTCACCTCGGATTCCATGATCGTTTGATTCGCGCCGATGGTGAAGTAGCGGAAAGGCCCGGGAAGGAAATCCAGTTTCTTGCGAATTTCCAATTCAGTGCCGTTCACCTCGCCATCCGGATAGTTGACCGCCATAAGGTACTCCGTCGACAGATACGAGAAGGATTCCATCTCGATGGGGTTGACGATGTCCTTGCGAAAGATGCTGAAAGAAATCACATCGCCTGCACCGAAAAACCATTCCATTCGTAGATCGTAGTTCTTGATCTCGGAAAGCTTTAGATCCTTGTTGCCGATGATCGTGTCGCCGCTGACGTAATCGTCGGTGATGACCGGAGCCATTTCGAGGAAGGTCGGTCGCGCGATGGTTTCGCCGTAGTTCAACCGTAGCTTCAGGCCGGGAACCGCCTCGTAGGTCAGCCCGGCGGCATGCAACCAGCGGGAATCCGTTATCTCGGCTACGGCCTCCTCCTGCGAGACGCCTCCGAGGTAATAGTAGTAGCCACCGTCCGGCAACTCTTGTTTCAGCGGTACAACGAAAGCCTTGTCCGGCATACTGTTCTGCACATCGGACTTCGGATTGATCGACATTTGTGTGACCTCGGCCCGGGCACCGTACATAACGGAAAGTTGGCGCATGATGGGGTATTCCATCATGGCGTAGCCGCCGCTGAACGACTGATCGCCGGTATAGCTGATGTCGCGTGCCTTCGCCTGAATATCCCAGAGGTAGCTGTCTTGCGAGGAGCTGAGGCCCACTGCCTGTGAAAACAGATCCGTCCATCTGGCATTCGGCGAGCCGGAGACATATGAATTCTGTTCCCGGTCTGTGTTGGCGATATCGAACATTGACAAGTACTGCTGATATTCCTCGGATTCCATCCACACCTTGTGGGCGGCCAGCCATTTGGCATAGCCGTTGCGTCCACCGTAGTCGTTGCGGTTTGGCTCGCCGTCCGGCTTGTTGGGATCGGACTGCGAAAGAAACGTATACATGAAGGAATCCTGGTTGTACGTGCGTTTCGTGTAGTCGCGCGAAAGGCCGAATTTCAGAAAGCCTTCTCCCGTATCCCAAGCGCTTCGTGCCGGATCCGTATCAAACAATGCGTTGAAATCCAGGGCTTGCACGGTGAAGGGGAGCTTGACGTTCAGGCCGAGCTGCGAGTTGTCCTCGCGAGTTTCGCGCCAGAGGCGAGTTGACGTATCGGCATCCGAGCCGGAAGCACCATCGGGGAGCGTCTGGTATTCCCATTCGTTGTTGCCGCGATTGACGACGTAATTCTTGAAAAAGCGGATGTCGGGCTCAATCTGTGCGGCTTCGTTGTGTGCCATGTAGCCGTCAACTTCGAGTCCCATCCTTTTGCCGAACAACTCCGGCCACTTGTGCGCAGTCCGCAACTGCAAGGCGTCGAGCTGGCGCTCCGTGTAGTGCATGGCCTGCTTCTGGGACCAGTAGGCATTCTCTGCAAAGGCGTCGTGCGCTTCCTCTTCGTAGCCGGCACTGTCCGTCGCGGCGCGGTTGCGAATCGCCGTCACGGTAAAATCATGATCTTCGCCCACTTGGAGCCCTGCCGAGCCGAGGAGGCTCCATTTGATTTCCTGCTGCCCGGTGGCGTTTTTATATTGAATCGCCTCCGAATCCGTGGGCGATGATTTCGATGCCCAGACCTGCTTCGTCTCGTCGGCATCGGTTTGCTTGAACTTGTTCGACCACGTGTAGGCCATCGTGTACCCGACCGCCGCCTCGTCGCCCAGCGGAATTCGGTCGCCGAAGCTGAAGCCGCCGCCGGAATTCGGCGGCATACGCTTTGACTGAGTGCCTAAAACCGGATTGAAGCTCTTGGCCATCTGGTCGGCCTTCACGTAGTCCTCGGAATGCGGGTTCTCGGCGCTGGCTAGAACCTGATGCTTTGACTCAGTCGGGGACACAAAGGGCTGGTCTTCCGTGCCCAACGTTGTTGCGCCCTCAGGCATGTCCTTCGCGCCGCGCGAATTGGCGAAAGTATCGACCTTAGCCCCCTCGTAGGTTGTCCATCCGTTCTTTCCGGTGTACCGCGCGTTCTGTTCACGTGAGAAGGAAAAGGTGACGAAGCTCTTATCCGGGACGCCGATCGTGCGGATATCGATACCGCCGCCTGTGTAGTCTCCGGGCAAATCCGGAATGAAAGTCTTGCTGACGGATAGTGACTCGATTGTGCCGGCGGGAAAGATATCCATGTGCACGGCTCGCTTGCGCGGGTCGGAACTGGGTAGGCGAATTCCATTCATCGATGAGCCCACGTAGCGATCGCTCAAGCCGCGTACCGAGGCATATTTGCCTTCGGACACGGTTGCACCCACGACAAGCTTTAATGCGCCGGCCGCATCGGAAGCACCGGCCTGGCTCATCATGTTCTTGCCAATGGAATCCTGGAAGGAGAGCGACGTCTCGCGCAGCGCCAGCAACCCCTCTTCCGATTTCGGCTCCGCGATCTCGACATCCTCGACGAGCATCTCGTCCATCTCGGTCAGCTCCGGACGAAGCTCGACGACAACGTCCATCATGTCGGTTTCGGTTACGATTACTTGCGACACCACACCTCGTGAATAACCGCCCTTGGAGACGAGGACGGTGTAGACTCCCGGCACGAGCCCTGTGAGCCTGAATCGCCCGTCTTCTCCGCTTTGCGTCTCGACATCGGCCTCGGCCGTCTTGACGGTCGCCAGAGGGACCGGTGAATTGAATTCGGAATCGAGAACGAGGCCGCGAACGACCCCATTGCCACCCGGAGTTCCAGATATCAGTTGTGTTTGAGCAGGTGCTGAGGTTTCAGCGCCGCTCATGGAGAGCGTGAGGGATGCGAGTGCCGCCAACAGGATTGCGGACCACACGCCAGCCTTGCCGCCTCTTGCACCGCCAGTATCCGGAACGCCGAGTGGCAATTTATTCTCTTGTCTATGTTTGGAACTGCAGATATTTCGTGAAATCATGTTAGGGTTCTACCTTTAGTTTTCGCGCTTCATCTTCAAGCGACAAAAGAATTATTTCTTTGTTCATCCCGCATTCGTGCAGGCTCAAGGTAATGTCGCAGAGCGCCTTGCAGCGCGGCCGACGGTTCTTTATTTCGGTGGCCAGGCGTATTGCTTCAAGAAAGTGCTTCTCGGCGTCGCCGTTTGGATCCGCAAGATATAGAGCCGCCGCTGCATCGGCCAGAATGGCTGGCTGTTCAATGTTCAAGACCGCAGCAGTGCCCGCAATGACGGAATTTGCAAACTCCGCTGCGGTCGCCTTGTTTCCTGTTTTCGCGAGCACTTTCGCAAGACGCGTCTTGGTGGGAAGCAAGATATAGGCAGGCGCCGTCATGCTCTGTATGGTTTCCGCCAATGTGTCCGTCTTAGCGCGAGCATACTCGGTCAGCCCGTAGGATAAAGCTGTCTCAACGACATCCATCCGAGCCGATGACAACTGAAGATCCGTGACCCCTGTTGTACACGCCCAGATGGCGTCCAGGGCTCTCGCGGCAAGCACGGGATCAACGGGTGCCGCCTCTTTTGCAATCAGCCCATATCCTGAAACTTTATATGAAATGTCCGTTGGTGAGTTGGTCTGAGAAAACCCATCTAGAAAATCCATGGCCTTCGTCAGCGATTCGCGCCTGGATATTTCCAGCGTTTCGGTTGCAATCCTTGTTCCGATGTTATCACCTGCTCCGGCATTCAGGTCGTGAAGATCGGTGGCATCCCCCTGTGATCTGAGAACGGCTTCCGCTCGGCCCAGTACTGACCGGATTCGGTCGGCTTGCCAACCCTGTTCGACACCCTTATCCGCAATGGTCAAGGCGTCACGGATCAACGAAAGCGCCTGTTTACGCTCGCCGCTCTGTGCCAGACTCTCGGCGACTTCAGCCAGGACTAGCCCGCGGTACCAGCGATTAATGGAGTATCCGAGCATTAACGCGGTCTTGACATCGCCATCCCGGTGGAAACGCGCCAACGCTACCTTGGCCTGGTAGTCTGCCCGATCCTCTGGATCATTGTCGATGGATGATGCGAAATACCAAGCAAGATCAGGGGCGGTTTTCCCAATATGAAAAGCATTTTGAACACTTCCTCGTTCCGTTGCGGAGGATACCTTCGGCGATGCTTCCTGTTTCTTCTGCCTCTTCTCGCAACCGCAGGCGGTCAAAACGGCAATCAAGCAGAGCAGGATTCCGAAAAAAATCCATAGACTTTGATTTTTGGTCATCATGAAACTTTCTTACAAATTAATTATTGCGAAAACAGTTCTCCCCGTCGGGCGATTAAACCTCGGGGAGAACCGGGTCGGCACAAGCCGATGTATTCTATTGCAGAAACCGATTCGAGTGCGGTGTTGCCTTATTCAACCACACGGTAGAACTGATTCCCTTCGATTCGCTGCAGATCGTTGAAGAGAACGTAGGTTCCTTCGCCGACGATGCTTCCTGCGGTCGTTACGGTGTTGCTGTTCGAGAAGGTCACATCGGGCGATTTTTCGATCCGGTAGGTTTTTCCTTCGGAGGCGAAGAAGCGCAGTGTCATCGACTGATAGAAGTCGTTGATTGCCAGTGGGGGATCTGTCTTCAGGCTTTCGAAGTTGCCGTACGTATAGGGCGTATCTCCAGGGGACGTGCGAGACACCATGCCCAGGCGATCCATCATCGTCCAGCCCAGCAACCAGTTGGCCGCAATATTAGAGCCGAACGCGCCGACGAAATTCACCGGAGTGAAGAAGTCGTCATTGGCCGGAACCGTCTGGGGCGTGATCGCCGGTGCGTCACTCGGAATGATGTAGGCATCGATTAATTTAACATTCTTAACGCTCTTGCCGGCGCCAGCGAGGGCGTTTAACGACCGTTCGAAGTAGAGCGGGCAAGTGTAGCTTGAGGGGTCCAGGCTGCGGAGCTGATACAGGTTGTGTAGCGAACTGTCGGTCAGCAACGGGTAGGCGAAGGCGGCTTTGTTGCCGTCAGAGCCGTCCGTGCCGTATGCACCGCCGATGTTCGAGGTGTTGACAGCCCAGCCCGGGATCGTTGGTGTGCCGAAGTTAGCGAAGTAGCAACTTTTGATCTCCAGCATCTTGCTACCGTTGGCTTCGTGGGTATAGTACGGGTTCTGCGGGTAAGCCAGCGTTGTCTTATTGGCTGCCGTGTCGGCCGATGCGGTTGCGCCCTCGACGATGGCAATAGCTCCGCCGAAATCGACGAACATGCTGTTGTAGAAGCGGCCTGCGGTTCCATCGCGGAAGTTCAAAGCCGTATTCTTGCCGTTGCTGGCAATATCCTTGCCGAGGCCGATGTAGGTCGCGTTAAAGATCGTCGGGCAGGAGGAAGGCTGTGAGGCGTCGCCCATCCCACCATCGCATTCGGACCCCTTGTCACTGCTGTCGGAATCGGTGGAGAGCGAACCTTGAATCACGACCCAGAACTGACCCTTGCCGCGGTAACCTTCATCCCAGTCGAAGGAATCATCGGCACTGTTGCGAACGATCATGTACTTCGTATTGACGGTGCTGCCGAAGAATTCGACGCCATCGTCCTTGTTGTTGGTAATTTCGACAAAGCTGATCTTCGTGCCGCGACCCACTGCGCCGAGCGTCAGGCCGTTGATTTCATTGGCGGCACCCAACACAAAACCACCGTAGCGGAGTTGCAGGTATTTGATTTCACCGCTGGAATCGTCGTCGTTGCCGCCGCCGTATCGGCTGTACTCGCCGAAGGGCTCGAGCCCTTCAATCTGCAGATCAAGCGCGGCGTTCGGGGAAGGGGTTCCGGCTCCACCGACGTTCGACGCGATAAAGGCCTTGCCGAGCATGATCAACCCACCCCACTGGCGGGTAATACCGTTTTCAAAATTGTTCCAAGGCGCGGTCGCCGTCGAGCCGGGAACGTTGTCGTCCGAGACGCCCGTCATGATGATGGGATTTGCCTGTGTGCCGATCGCATTGATCTTCGATCCTCTTGAAACGATAAGTGCGCCGGGGAAGTCTCCGGTGCCTGTGTTCTGCTCACCGCGGATGAGGGTGCCGGGCTGGATGGTGAGGATGGCACCGTCTTTGACGAATACCGGATCCTGTAGGTAATAGACATTGCCACTTGTCCATGTTGTGTTGACGGTGATGTGTTGAGCTACTGCCGTATGACCAACGCCGCCGCCATAGTATATGCTGCCTCCAAAAGCGGAAGCCGCGCCTGATAGCGTCGCGAGCATCAGGAATGTCTTATTCAAGGGATTCTGTTTCATTATGAAACACCTTTCTCGTTTCTCGTGAATCTGTCGCCCCCGGACAATTGGCAACTTACCAACTTACGATCCATGGGAACGCCGCTGATTATAGAGACCTTGCATCAGATTCCGATGTTTTTCAGGTTAGTTTTTTGTTAAAACTTCATGGCATCATGTTTTTAATAAATAGCAATTTTATGTTTTAGAATTGCAAAATAAAGTAATATTTTAAGAAGCCTGCAAGCAAGGGACTGCTTGCAGGGAGAGAGTAAAAGCTCCGCACAAAGATAGCCGCCAGTTTTACTCTCTTCTTGCGGGCAGTCCCTTGCCTGCAAGCAGAGACTGCTTGCAGGGAGAGAGTAAAAGCTCCGCAAGTGGTTTCGCCAGTTTTACCCTCTTCTTGCGGGCAGTCCCTTGCCTGCAAGCCAGCTTCGCACAAAGATAGCCGCCAGTTTTACCCTCTTCTTGCGGGCAGTCCCTTGCTCGCAAGCCAGCGCCGCGAAAAGATAGCCGCTAGTTTTACCCTCTTCTTGCGGGCTGTCTCAGTCGGCAAGCCGCCGGCAAGCTGGCATGCGAAGCGTGAAACACGTGCGTTCGCCCCGGCGACTTTCTGCGGTGGCGGTGCCGCCGTGGATCTGTACGATGTGTTTGACGATGGCGAGGCCAAGACCCGTGCCGCCTTGTTCGCGGTTGCGTCCCTTGTCGACGCGGTAGAACCGCTCGAAGAGTCGGTCTAGGTGTTCTTTCTGAATGCCATTGCCGTGATCGACAACCTTGATTTCAAGCATCTCATCTGCGGCCTTGGCGGAGATTTCGATGTGTTTAGATTTATCGTTGATTCCATATTTCAAGGCGTTTTCAAGGAGGTTCACCAGAGCTTGCTCCATGAGACCCGGATGCACGAACGCGGTTAGGAACTCCGGGCAGACAACGGAAACCTCAGCCCCTTTCTCTGCGATGCGCGAGCTGCACAGTTCCAGTGCGGAGGCGATGAGTTCGCCGATAGAGGTAACCTTGCCGGACACGGAGAGAAAATCATGGTTGCCGTCCAGACTGGCGAGGGTCAGCAGATCATTGATCATCATGTTAATCTGATCCGCCTGTCTCAGGATAATGGCACTGTATTTCGAAATTTTTTCCTCATCGTGGGAACCGGACTTCACAAGCAGTTCGGCAAACCCGCGGATCGACGTCACGGGCGTTCTGAGTTCATGCGCAACATTGCCGACGAAATCCTGACGAATGGTCTCGAGTCTTCTGACGTGCGTCACGTCGGAGAGCATGAGCAGAATGCCGGTCTGAATCGCATGGTTATCTCGCATCGGTGTAGCAAGCACATCAATAATTTTCTTTCCTGCCGCGCCAGGCCGGATTTCCCCTGTGACGGGCCTACCCGTCTTGGCGGCGTCGTACAGCATCCGTGTCAGCTCGAGGTTTTCAATGACGGTCGTTTTAAGGTCGGCTGGTGTGCAGGGCGTTTTGAATCCAAGAATTTGTGCCGCAGCCTCGTTGTAGCGCGTGACGGCCATGATATCGTCGAGGGTGACGATCCCGTTGGGGATGCTGGAGAGCATCATTGCAGAAAGCGTTTTTTCATCTTCGAGCGAGTCGATTTTTTCGTCGAGCCGATCTGCCGCCGCATTGAGTGCGCCAGCGAGGATGGCAAAGTGAGGGACATCCGGAATCGAGACTCGCCGCATCCTCCGACCTGCGCCCAGAGCTTCCAGCCCTTCCTCAAGCTGTGAAATGGGGCCAATGACCCGGATGGCAGAGGAATGGCTCGTGAGCAGGGAAATCCCAATGAAGCCGACGACGAGAAGCAGCAGGACGACGATGTCGCTATTGGAAAGTCCTTCGAGGTTGGCTACGGGAATTGCCACGCGGATGAGGACTTTCATTTCGCCTTGTTCAGGAAGTCTGCGCGCCAGATACAGCATGGACTTGCCGTGGTGTTCACTGTAACGGCGACTAATTCCCTCGCCCGTCCGCTGTGCGGCGATGACCTCGTAGCGTAAGGCGAACGCCCCCTCGAGTTCTGCAGGACTGACATCCCCGATGAGCGTCCCATCATTGAACGCCAGTGCTACGAAATTGTTATCCTGATGCGATAGCTTTTCAACCATGCGCCGTGCCTCTTCTATCGTGGGCGCGTCATCGGCGAGGTTCGTCAGGCCGAGTTCGGCGATCATCAGGATGCGGGTGCGCAATTCCGAGATGTCTTGATTGTACATGAAGGTGGAGGCCCCGTAGATGGCGAATAGGGTAACGGCACCACCGATGAGTACAGTTCCAACAAAGTTCAGCCTGAACAGTTGCCTCAAAATCTTCTGATGACTGGACTCCCCGGTTCCGCTCATACCCGCCACCTGTAGCCGATGCCGCGGATGGTTTCGATCAACGCGCCGCTATCACCGAGTTTGCGCCGCAAACCGACGATCTGGACATCGACAGCCCGGTCAGTAACCGGATAGTCCTCGCCGTGTACGATGTCGACGATCTGTTTGCGCGAGAAGACGATGCCCGCCCGGCGGATGAGCAGCTCGAGAATTTTGAATTCACCGAGGGTCAGGATGATCGGTTCGCCTTCGATGGTGACGCTCATTCGAGCCGTGTCAATTTCAATATCGCCGTTTGAGAGTAAGGTTTTATTGGAGGAGGTGTCGTGCTCCTGTCCTGCCGAGCGTCGCAGCACGGCGCGTACGCGCGCCATCAATACGTCTGAGCTGAACGGCTTGGTGACATAGTCGTCAGCACCGAGTTCAAGCCCGGCGACAATCTTCGCCTGTTCCTGTCGAGCCGAAACCATGATTACGGGGATCTTTTCAGTCCTTTCGTTTTTCCGCAACCAGCGGCAGAAGGAAAGTCCATCCTTGCCGGGAAGCATGAGATCGAGGATCACGAGCGTGGGGAGCTTGCGGGCGATGTCGACCTCTGCCTCTTCGGCAGACATGCACACCTCAACGACATAGCCTTCCGCTTCGAGAATGCACTTCTCCAGTTCGCCGATGTCGGCGTCGTCTTCAACGACGAGAATTCGCTCCTTTGGCATGTTCGCCCCCTGTGATGTAGTTTTTGTTTCCATGTCGGATAATCCAGCCGTCGACCAGATAGGCGACGTCCTCAGCGATGTTCGTGGCATGGTCTCCGATTCTTTCGAGATCGCGTGCCATGCTGTGGTAGAGGAACAGTGCGCCGACTTCGATGTTGGAACTGGATGCCGAGGCCATGGCAATTGCGGATTTTATCACGTCCACGTTCATGGCGTCCAGATCATCGTCGCGCTTGATCACAGCGATCGATTTCGGGACATCGAGCGAGATCAGGCATCCCAGACTTTCCCGTAGCATGTCCGCCGCCAGCTTGCCCATATCTTTGATTTTTTCGAAGAGATCGCATTCTTGATATTCCTGGAGGCGGCAGCCGCGATCGGCAATGTTCACCAGAATATCGCCGACACGTTCGAGGTCGTTGTTGATCTTCATGACCGCGACCACAAACCGGAGATCCTTCGCAACCGGTTGGTGCAGCGCCAGTACTTTCAGGCACTCCTCTTCGATTTCGATCTCCCACGCATCGATGTCGCGATCAGCCTCAATGATCGCCTCAAGCGTAGCCTTGTCGCGCGAGGAGATGGCATTGAGCACGGTGGTCATACGCTTGTCGATCTCTGCGGCGAGCCGGAGGATGTTTTCCTTCAGGTCGTCGGTTTCTCTTACAAATATTTTGTTCATCAGCCAAATCTCCCCGTGATGTAGTCTTCTGTCCGCTTCTGGAGCGGACGTGTAAAGAGTGTCTTCGTATCCGAATATTCTACCAGATCACCTTCATAGAAGAATGCGGTCCGGTCCGAAACGCGAGCCGCCTGCTGCATGTTGTGGGTGACGATGGCAATCGTATACCGGCCTCTGAGCTGAATGATCAGTTCTTCGATTCGCGCCGTAGCTTTGGGGTCGAGGGCTGAGGTGGGTTCATCCATGAGCAAGACTTCGGGCTTTACTGCGAGCGCCCGGGCGAGGCAGAGCCGCTGCGCTTGGCCGCCGGAGAGTCCCAGCGCGTTTTTACTAAGCCGATCCTTAACTTCGTCCCAGATCGCGGCGCCGCGCAGACTTTCTTCGACGATCACATCGAGTTCCGAGCGAGACTTGATGCCGTGCAGCCTGGGCCCATAGGCGACGTTGTCGTAGATGCTCTTGGGGAACGGGTTGGGCTTCTGGAAGACCATG
>JBBQIY010000006.1:0-17105 GCA_038325415.1 Kiritimatiellia bacterium | reverse complement strand
AAAGACTTGGACAGGGAGGAAGCGCCTGTGCGAAAAAATCGCTTTCAATTGAAAAACTTATGGAATCGGGTTTCTGAAATAAGAGGATGGAGATCATGAGCAAACAGATCATCAACAGAATACGAGTAACGTGTGTGTCAGGGCCTTGGCTGGATAGCGAATGCGTCCGCTTTATCGACATGCCATCGACGGCGAATCTCTACGATTTGCATGTGGCAATTCAGGACGCTGTCGAGTTCGATGAGGAGTTCCCGTTTTATTTTTATACGGCGATCGCCCCGGATGGAAGCCGTTCGATGCTTCCAGCGGACTTAGCGGCGGACGTGGAACCGCTGGAAATTGATGCCGATGTTTACGAGGATGTCCCCGTCTTCGATTTTGTGAAGTCGGGCGCGAAGAAGAGCCTGTTTTATATCTTTACATCCGAATACGATGACTGGGTTTTCAAGGTGCAACACACGGGCGAAACCCATGACGCGGTCAAAGGCGAGTTCTATCCGCTTGCTCTGCTCGATTTGGCGATTGGACCCAATCCAGAACAGTATGGAAGCGGTTTCGACGATTTTGCGGAGACTGATGAAGAATTTCACCCGCGTACACGCCTCGCGAACGATGCCGACTACAGTCCAGATGATGAGAAAGAAGAAGAAGACGGCTTATTCGGCTTCAGCGATGACGACGACGACGACGACGAAGACGAGAGCGACGAGGAAGAAAAAGAAGACGAGAAGGACGAGTGGTAAAAAAACAATACAGAAAGAGGTTTGATATGGAAACATCAACTACAAAAATTATTCTTGTAGCTTCGATCGCGTTTATCGCGATGATCGCTCCCGCAAGGCCGCATAAATTCTGGGACTGGTTGATGACTCCGGAGCAGCCTCAGTATCAGCAAGTACAAGCGCAACCTCAGTATCAGCAAGTACAAGGGCAACCGCAGTATCAGCAAGGACAGACGCAACCTCAGTATCAGCAAGTACAAGCGCAACCTCAGTATCAGCAAGTACAAGGTCAACCGCAGTATCAGCAAGTACAAGGTCAACCGCAGTATCAGCAAGGACAGACGCAACCTTGGTATCCAAATGGACAGGCGCAACCGCAGTATCAGCAAGGACAGACGCAACCATGGTATCCGGATGAACAAGCGCAACCTTGGTATCAGGGTGGACGGGAGCGACCTCGGCATCGGGATGTACAGGCACAGAGGCCAGAGGCCAGTCAATACCCATCTCCAAAAAAGCCTAAGGGGGCAGTTTTGGTTGCTGAATTGAATGCTGGCGGCGATGCAAAGGAAGTTGCTGTCAATCGCGTCATTAGCCAGTGTTATCTCGAAATTGTCTCAGGTACGATCAGCATCAACACCGTTGTGGTTCGTCCGGAAAAAACTGCTTTGCCTCAGGCTGCGCGTCTGACACCAGGGGAATTACATATTATTGATCTTGGCGGCAACCGAAATGTCACTGGATTTCGAATCAGCGACAATGGCCGTGGCGTGTACCGCGTGTTTGTGAAATAAGCTCTCGTTCGCATGCGGCAACCGCCTCGACTGTCATCTGAAGCCGTTGCTGTCGGATATTTAATAGCTGAAAAAACGCATGAACTTTGGTTGTGAATTTTTTCGGACAAGTCTGACGGGTCGGACAGGCGCGGTCTGAAACGGCTCTTGAATGCGGTATGGCGTTTTGGTACAATTCCGCAACCGAATATTAACTACAGATGGGCCTCCCATCTTAACGCAACAAACCTTGGAATGATGATATGAACTCCTTCGGAATAGACCGCATCATGAAGATGCTCCCGCACCGCTTCCCGTTTTTGCTCGTGGACAAGGTCCTCGAGACGGAGGGGGGCACTCACCTTGTGGCCATTAAGAATGTCACGATTAACGAACCGTTTTTTCAGGGACACTTCCCAGAATATCCGGTCATGCCGGGCGTTTTGCAGATCGAGATGATAGCCCAAGCGGCAGGTCTCATGGTCCTCAGCGCAATGGAAGAGGGCATGGCAGATTTCGACACCATCCTCATGTCCGTCGAAAATGCAAAGTTCCGTCGCCTCGTTCAGCCGGGCGATCAGCTCCGAGTTGAGACCAAGCTGATCAGTCGCAGGCGGACGATGGCGAAGATCTCTGGCGTCGTGACGGCGGATGGTGAAGTGACAACCGAAGCGTCGATGATGTTCCTCCTTGTTCCCAAAACCGCTCGAAGTGTCGAGGCGGCAGCGGACAAGCCCACAGCATAATCGAGATTCAGAGCGCATGAACATGATACATTCGACGGCAATTGTTGAAACAGGCGCCGAAATCGGTCGCGATGTTGAGATCGGGCCTTATGCCGTGATCGGGCCCCATGTGGTTCTGGGGGACGGGTGCAAAATTTTCGGTCATGCGATGATCAGCGGTCGTACGACGTTGGCGGTGGGATGCGAGGTGCATCCCTTCGCTCACATCGGCGGCAAGACGCAGGATCTCAAGTATGACGGGGGAACGACGTATGTCCGTATCGGCGAACGAACCGTGATGCGCGAATACGTGACGATCAATTGCGGAACCGCCGATGGCGAGGTTACGCAAGTCGGCGACGATTGTCTGCTGATGGCGTATTGCCACCTCGGGCATGGTTGCATTTTTGGAAATCATGTTATTGTGTCCAACGGATCGCAGTTCGCCGGCGAGGTGCGGGTGGCAGACTATGCCACGATCAGCGGACTTTGCGGCATTCACCAATTCACCCGAATTGGCTGCCACTGTATGGTTGGCGTGGCATCGGTGGTGGTCCAAGACGTTCCGCCTTACATGATGCTGGGCGGGAATCCGCCAGCAATCCATGGAATCAATGCGGTCGGGCTCACGCGGCGCGGTTTCTCCGAGGAAACAAAGAACGCGCTCAAATCGGCCTACAAGCTCATTTGCAGGTCTGGCCTAAATGTGAGCGATGCCTTGGCCGAGATTGAATCGACGCTTCCCGCACTTCCCGAGATCCAGCATCTCGTGGAGTTCTTCAAATCAACAAAACGCGGTGTTATCAAATGAAAAATACAATGAACAGTAGACTGGATCTTCGTGTCGCTTCGGCTGTCGCTGTGATGATGGTCTGGGGAGGAAATCCGTCCGCCGTTCATGCGCAGACGAATTCACCTTTGCCGACGATGTCGTCCGCCTCGGAGAGCGAGGATTTCATCCTCTTTAATTTCGAGCAAGTCGACATTCGCGTGTTCACGCAACTCGTGGGCAACTACACCGGACAGCGGTTCGTGGTTGCCGATGACGTCAAAGGCAACATCACCGTTGTCTCCCCCAAAGTGCCCCGCTCCGCAGCTTATCGGCTTTTTGCCTCGGTGCTCGAGTCTTCGGGATATACCATCGTCAAAGAGGGCGAGATCAACCGTATTGTCAAGCTGCCCGAGCGTAAAATGGGTATGGGGACGATTGTCGCCGATGGGGAGGCCTCGCCCGCTTTCGGTCTCGTCACTCGAATCCTCTTGCTCAACCATGTGACCGCAAGCGAAATGCGCAAGATGCTCGAGACGCATCTTCAGCGTAAGGATGCCGTTAGCGCCCTCGATGAAACGAACCACTTGATCATTACCGATACGGCGGATAACGTTGGCCGCATCGAGGCACTCGTCCATCAACTCGATCAGCCGGGTATGGCGCGTGTGATGGAGGTCTTCGCGCTTGAACATGCGGATGCTCTGTCACTTGCCAGGCAATTGAATGCTGCCTATTCGGAAACGCAGAGTCGCGCCGATCAGCTTCTCACGCGCATTCCCGCCGTGGACGGCGCGTCGGCTATGGCCGCCATGCGTCCGCCTTCTATTGTTGCGGTGGAACATGCCAACCGTCTGATTCTGACCGGCACTCCGAAGCAAATTGAACAACTCAAGGTGCTTATCGCCGAGATGGACATCGCGGCACCGACGGGTCGTAGCGCACTCAACGCGATCCTGCTCAGCTATATTAAGGCCGAGGACGTAGCGAAGAACATCACAACGCTACTCGAGAAGACGGCCGCTCAGAACGCGGGAGCGGGGACGAAACGCAATGTCTCCGTTGAAGCCGTGCCGTCAAACAACGCGCTGCTCGTTGATGCGGCTCCAGAAGATTTCCAAGAGGTCAAGCGCCTCGTCGAATTTCTTGACGTGATGCCACAACAAGTCCACATTTCTGTACTGATCGCCGAAGTATCCGATGGCGATGCCGAGACGATGGGCGTCACGATGACGGCACTGAACTCGCCAGATTCTGTCGGGGATACGACGTTCGCAGGTGCAACGCGTTCCGACCCTCCATCGTCGACGGATGCGGGTTTGCTTACTGCTCTCTCCGCAGGGCTTTTTGGACAGGGAATGACGTTCGGAATCGCGCATGGTTCCTACAAAGACGCCGCCGGAAACATCGTCGCCGACTACCCAGCCGTCTTTAATCTGGACATGCTCCGCAAGAACAGCAAGGTTAAAATCCTTTCCGACACTTCGCTGGGTGCACAGAATAATCACGAAGCTGAAGTAGCTATTGTCGATAACATCGGCATTCTGGAGTCGACGGTCAACGGCTCCGGCTCTGGTCGTGACATTATCCAGAACATCACGCGCATGGATGTGGGCGTTAAGGTCAACATGACGCCCCATGTCATTCCCGGCGGCCTCGTTCGAGTGGAATTGCAACCCAGCATCGAAGCTGTAACGTCGAGTGGAAGCTCCTCGGGAACGGATTACGTGCCAACGATTTCCAAGCGAATGGTGAAGACGACGATGACAGTCCCCGACGGGCAGACGATCGTTATTGCAGGATTGACTCGCAATGACGATACTTCGATCAAGAAGAAGATTCCGTTCTTGGGCGATATTCCGCTTATCGGTTGGCTTTTCCGCTGGAATTCGAAATCACTCACCAAGACCAACATCATCATCTTTGTCACGCCACGCATCATGACCACAGGAGCTGATGCGGTTGCCGTTCGCCAAGCCTTGGAGGAACGAACCGGTCTAAAGGTTGAGACGATGATGGACGAGTTGAAGGTCAAGCCCACTCCAGAAGCAGAGAAAAAAGGCAAATAAGACAACGCACGCTGCGTAGCGATGTGCAGTTGTGCCGTTGTGCCGTTGCAAAATTTTCAAAAGTCGGCTCTTATGCCGTGGTGAGGAGTATTTATGGAAAACAGCATCGAGACCATCTGCGTTCAAGGCGGCTGGAAGCCACATTCGGGAGAACCCCGGGTTCTGCCGATTTATCAGAGTACGACATTTAAATACGACACCAGCGAGCAAATGGGCAAGCTCTTTGCACTTGAGGAGAGCGGTTACTTTTACTCCCGCCTCCAGAATCCCACCTGCGACAACGTCGCGGCGAAGATTTGCGAAATGGAAGGCGGCGCGGCAGCGATGCTCACGTCGTCCGGCCAAGCGGCGAATTTTTATGCGATCTTCAATATCGCGGGAGTGGGGGACCACATTGTGAGTTCTGCCGCACTCTACGGCGGCACCTCGAATCTTTTTACGGTGACGATGAAGCGGATGGGAATCGAATTTACACTCGTGGATCCTGATGCGCCTGAGGAAGTCCTGTCCAAGGCATTCCGCGTGAACACCAAAGCGGTGTTTGCTGAAACGCTCTCCAATCCTTCGCTGGTGGTTCTCGATATCGAGAAGTTTGCACGTCAGGCGCACGCGCACGGTGTGCCGTTAATTGTCGACAACACGTTCGCCACCCCTGTGAACTGCCGTCCGTTCCAATTCGGCGCCGACATCGTCACGCATTCGACGACCAAGTACATGGACGGCCATGCGACGCAGGTGGGCGGAGCAATTGTTGACAGTGGCAATTTCGACTGGATGAGCCAGAAGGACAAGTTCCCAGGGCTGACCACACCCGACACCAGCTACAATGGTATTGTCTATGCAGAGAAATTTGGCAAGGGCGCCTACATTACGAAGGCCGTTGCCCAACTGATGCGCGATTTGGGAGCCTGTGCGGCTCCGATGAATGCCTTCCTGCTCAATCTCGGACTCGAGTCGTTGCATGTCCGAATGCCGCGTCACTGCGAAAACGCGTTGAAGGTGGCCAAATATTTGGAAGCGCGCGCAGATGTTGCATGGGTCAATTTTCCAGGCCTCGAAAGTAATAAATATCATGCGCTGGCAAAAAAGTATATGCCCAAAGGCACTTGCGGCGTCGTTTCGTTTGGTCTCAAAGGCGGACGCGACGTCATCGAGACGTTTATCAACAAGCTCGGCTTTATCGCGATCGTCACGCATGTGGCAGATGCGCGAACCTGCATCCTGCATCCTGCAAGTCACACGCATCGTCAGCTTTCTGAGGCGCAACTTGCCGAGGCAGGAATTCCTGTTGATTTAATCCGACTGTCCGTTGGCATTGAAAACGCCGACGACATCATCGCCGATCTCGAACAAGCCCTCAAGCCCACGGAGAAGGGATGAGCGGTAAACTCAAAATTGGCGTTCTGGGCTCAGGATCTGGTTCGAACATGCAATCGATCCAAGATGCCATCGAGGCGGGGACGCTCGATGCGGAAATCGTCTGCGTTATTACTGATGTGGAAAATGCTGGGATTTTGAAGCGCGCTGCCAAGCATGGTATTCCGGCTTGTTATCTCGATCCTGCCCCTTTCAAGACCAAGCTCGACGGTGAAGCGGAGCGCAAAGTCATCGAACACCTTGACGCCTATGGTGTCGAGGTCGTCGTATTGGCTGGGTTCTTGCGAATTGTTAAAGCGGCGATGTTGGAGCATTTCCCCATGCGCGTACTCAACATCCATCCAGCGCTTCTTCCCGCCTTCCCCGGCATGTCGGCCTGGAAGCAGGCTCTCGATTATGGTGCAAAGGTGGCAGGGTGTACCGTACATTTCGTTGATCTCGGAACAGACACGGGCCCCATCATCGTACAAAAGTGTGTGCCTATTTTGGACGACGATACGCCCGAAACGCTGCACGCCCGCATTCAAGTGCAAGAGCATATTGCATACCCCGAAGCCCTCGCGCTACTCGCGACAGGCAAGTTGCGCCTTGAAGGCCGCAAGGTTGTGGGTGCGAGTAGACAGTAGCGAGTGGTTGGCTCCGGAAGTCTCTCGTCTATGTTTGCCTTATACAGATCAGAGAAAGTGTTTCCCATGTCCAAGATTGTCAATTTTGCTCTCGTCGGCGCCGGCAACCGTGGCCAAGGCATTTTTGGCCAATATGCGCTTGATATGCCTCATCGTGTCCGTTTTACCCATGTCGCGGAGCCCGATACCGCTAATCGCGATCAGTTCGCGAAACTGCACAAAATACCACCGCAGAACGTCTATGCCGACTTCAACAAACTCTTCGCTTCCGACCTCACAGGACTCGACGGCGTCGTGATCGCGACTCTCGAAGATATCCGCGTCGAACCGACTCGACTCGCCATGCAGCACAATCTCGCCATCCTCGTCGAAAAGCTGCTCGCCCCTGCGCGCAGATAAATTCCTTTGCTTTTACGACGAAGCGGCTGCATACCCCGGCATCTGCATTGTGTGCCACCAGTTGCGCTTGACTCCAGTCTACGACACCATCAAAGAGCGGATAGACTCCGGCACGTGCGGTGAAATTGTCACGGTCTAGCATAGCGAAAACCTTGAGATACGGTAGCAGTTTACCGAGAAGATGACAACCTGATTTCCCCGCGATGCGTTGACCTTTTACTTTGGGTCGATTGACGCCGTCACCGCACCTGTGTAATCCGGTCGCTACAGCAGCGCAGGGCTTCCGGCGCTCGTGTGGGCGATGTACGGGGCTCAGAGGCGATAAGGTGAATCTCTTGCTCTGCTGGATAAACGAAACGCCACAGGGCGTTAAATAAAGCACCATGTCGTGGGCAGCGTTGAACTGCTTACAATTTGCTTACAATACGAATGACCAGAACAAGGAAAGCGAAGAGCAAGCGAAAGACGCAAGAGCAAGGCCTAGACAAAGAAAAAGGCCGCTTTCCTTAGGAATTCGGCCTTTTTACAGGAGTTTTTCATGGTAGGAGTAGAGGGATTCGAACCCACGACCCAGTGATTAAGAGTCACTTGCACTACCAACTGAGCTATACTCCCATGAAAAAAAATGGAGCGAGCTAAGGGGATCGAACCCTCGACAGCTACCTTGGCAAGGTAGCGCTCTACCACTGAGCTAAGCTCGCTTGAACGGAAAGTAAATTAACACAAACGGTAGGGGTCGTGCAAGCGTTTTTTTTGTCTTTTTGAATTATTGATTCTGTGGTCGATTTCATTGACTTGCACGGACCCTGACATTATACTTCAACCGAAAACAATGGACCGTGTAAACCCGATCATGAATGCCGCAGAAACGACCCCATTCCTCGCCGTCGTGGTGTCGGGTGTTTCCTTTGCGTGGGAGAGTGGAGACCTTGCCACATTTTCGGATGTGTCGTTCACGGTATTGCATGGCGAGTCGGTCGCGGTGATTGGTCCCAACGGCGTGGGCAAGTCAACGCTGTTGCGCTGTATTGCGGGCTTGCTGAAGCCAACGTCTGGGGCGATCGAGATCAATGGGCAGCGGCTCGACACGTTTACGCCTAAGGCATTCGCGCGCCAAGTGGCGTTTCTCCCACAAGGCACAAACGCGATTCCGTCGATGCGGGTGCGCGACGTGGTGATGACCGGTCGGTATCCGTACTTTACGATGTTTGACCCCACGTCGTCTGTTGACCGTGAAGCGGTGACCGCATCCATGGAGCTGACGGGGACAGCGTTATTGGCTGATCGTCGGTTTGATGAGCTGAGCGGGGGAGAACGCCAACGCGTGCTGCTGGCGGCGGCCATTGCTCAGGATGCGCCGATCTTACTGCTGGATGAACCGTTTACTTTTCTTGATCCGGCCGGGCAGGCCGAGTTCTCTGCGATCATCGCCCAACTTCGGGCTGAGCGCGGTGTCACGGTCATCACCGTGACACATGATCTCGCGCGTGCTGCTGCCGACGGTTGCCGCATCATCGGGCTTGCCAAGGGAGCGCTTGTGGTTGATGCATCAGCGGAAGTAGCACTGAGACCGGACATGCTGCGTACCATCTTCGGTTGCGAATTTGAGCCGCTGGCTTACCCTGCGACCCGAGTGAAAAAGAAAGTGGAGGTTGTTGCGCAGAAAACCGATCCGGTTTTAACGGCACCGATACGACTTCGCAAGCCCTGGCTTTGGTTCTCCGTGTGTTTGGCAGCGGTCGTTGCTGTCTTCTTGGTGGTGACGTTTCTTGCAGGGCTGATCGGTAACCCCGTGATGTCACCTCTGGAAATCATCGCCAATCCACGCGGAGATGAAGCGCGGCTGTTTTTTGATTGGCGAATGCCGCGGTGCGTCACGGCATTTCTCGTGGGCTCGGCGTTATCGCTGGCGGGGCTTGTCTTTCAGGCGATGTTTCGAAATCCGCTTGCCACGCCGTACACGCTCGGCGTTTCGGGCGGGGCGTCTTTCGGCGCGGTCGTGGCGCTTCAGTTTGGTGTGGCAGCGTCGGTACTCGGCCACGCGGCGGTGCAGTCGAGCGCGTTCATGGGGGCTCTGCTTTCCGTTGCGATTGTTTATGGGACGTTCCGCTTGAAGCGACGGGCTTCGGTTACAACGATGCTGCTGGCGGGTGTTGGGTGTAGTTTTTTGTTTTCGAGTTTGATTATGCTGTTGCAATACGTCTGTGATCCGGCGAAGACGATTCAGACGCTCTATTGGATGATGGGCGGGATTTTCGTGACGGGATTTGGCGACGCGCTCCAGCTCGTGCCGGCACTTGTCATCGGGGTGGGCGCGACTGTATTTCTGGCGAAGGAGCTCGACGTGATGTTGTTGGGCGATGAAATTTCCGCTTCGCGCGGCGTCAACATCGACAAGGTGCGAAACATTCTCTTTCTAGCGGTTTCGCTCATGACGGCGGCGGTGGTGTCGCTGTGCGGACCGATCGGATTTGTCGGCATGATGGTTCCTCATGCCTGTCGTCTGCTGTTGGGGCCGCTGCATCGCCGTCTCGTTCCTGCGTCGATTGCGGTTGGCGGCGTGTTTCTGCTTCTCTGCGATGTGATTGCGAGGACGGTGATCTCACCTGCGGAGATTCCGGTGGGGGTGATTACCTCGCTGTTTGGAGCGCCATTCTTGTTGCTTCTGCTCCGTGGCCGGATTAATGAGCATTGAGAGGTAGGAGAGTCTAATCGATCGTGCCGATACAGTCGAAAATTTACTTCCGAAAGCGCGGTTTATCAAGCTGTATCTTGCCTGTTCGAGAGCTTAGCCCGACACGCGCCAAGTCTGCCCCTGTTTTCTGGAGCAGCTCTATCTGCTGCTGCGTATCGACTCTTATGGACAGATCGCAGATCAACCCAGCGGCGGACTCAGGCTCGTTCCGGCAAAGAGTCAATGCTTGTTCGTAGTTCATCATATCCCGTTACGCTCCGCATGTTCCTCCGCTAAGAAAATGGCTTAAAAAATGTTTTGGTGCTTGCTTTTTTTGAGAGATACGGCTAGCTTATTTGCTTTATGGAATTGGGTTAGCTAAACCCAATCATGAATTCGCACACGGCAAGTGAATTCCTGAGCTACTTAAAAAACGCCGTGAACGGTTACCCATCGTGGTTGTCTGGCTGAATCGCCGCACAATGTTCACGAAGGGGGGAGCGATCCCCGATGTAATTCCCGAGGTCACACCATGATCATTTTACTGTTTACCACTCAATTAGCCCTTCCATTATTCCTTATTGCCTGGATCGCGATTGCACCCTCGTCGAACCGGCTGGGCTTCTGGGTGCAGGCGTACGCAACCGCGACAACGCTATTTATGCTATGGGCCGCGGGTCTGTGGATCTTTCCTCCCTGGTGGGCCCCGTATGCCTACGCAGGTGTCCTGTTTGTGGCGATCTGTGTCGGTCTATGCCGTCGCCTTCCGTTTCGTTCCGTTTTACCGATGAACATCCGGGGCAGGATTTCTACAGCAGCGTTTTTCGCACTCGGGTCATATGCTGCGATTCAGGCAGGCTTCGCCGTTATCGGACGGACCGTGCCGGATGTCGAAGTGGTCGACTTGTCATTTCCCTTTGAGCATGGAACATACCTTGTTGCCAGCGGTGGGAGTGATCTCCACATTAATCCCCACATGAAGGTGCTCGACGCGTCCGTCCCTCGCTTCCAGAAATGGCGTGGGAACGCCTACGCTGTCGATCTCGTCAAGCTTGATCGTTGGGGCTTTCGATCATCGGGGCTCCAGCCTTCTGATCCCGGGGCATACTACATTTACGGAACTCCGGTTCTTGCACCCTGCGATGGAGAAGTCATTGTCGCCGTCGAGGGTCTGCCGGATATGCGCGTGCCGGAACATGACCTTCAGCACACGGGTGGCAACCGCATAATTCTGCGGGGTGCTCAAGCAGACGTCGTGCTCGCACATTTTCAACCTGGCAGCCTGCAGGTCGTCACTGGAGACCGAGTTCACGCTGGCCAGGTCATCGCCAGGGTTGGCAATTCCGGGAGGAGTGACGAACCCCACCTGCACATCCATGCCCAGCGCCCCGGTTCACCAGATGCTCCGATGTCGGGCGATCCTTTGCCGATACGGTTCAGGGGAAAGTATCCAGTCCGTAATGACCGTATAATCAATGGTGATGTGGGAAGAGAAGAAAGCGTGGATATCAGAGGAAAGTTTGAATAGAAAGGAGAGGAGTGTGGTATGGCAAGCGTCCGAAGAAAAGGGAGAATCATGCTGATCGTCATGTTGATTCCAGTTTTTTGTCTACTGGTTATGTTTGGTGTGTTACTGTTTTTAAGCCCAGGGAAGCCTGAACCCCTTCTTACTGAAAACGGCCAACCGATTGTTGGAAGCATTTCTGAAAAGCTTCATGTCAACATCAACGGCGTCGATCAAGGGATGTTCATCAAAGGCAAGAATAGAGACAATCCGGTTCTGCTTTTTGTCCATGGCGGCACAGGGATGCCTGAATATTTTTTAGCAAGGAATTACCCGACAGGCATTGAAGATTACTTCACAGTATGTTGGTGGGAACGGCGTGGTGCGGGGCTGTCCTACCGTTCCAAAATTCCACAGGATACTATAACGGTAGAGCAAATGGTGTCTGATACGCTTGAGGTGGCGAACTACCTGCGTCAGCGCTTCCACAAGGATAAGGTCTTCCTTATGGCACATTCTGGTGGGACTTTCATTGCGGCACAAGCGGCCGCACGATCTCCGGAGTTGTTTCATGCATACGTGGCTGTGGGGCAGATGTCATTTCAGCTCGATTCTGAAAGAACGGCCTACGAATACATGCTTCGAAAATTCAAAGAGATGGGAAACAAGAGCATGGTGAGAAGGTTAGAAGAAGTACCAACTCCACTCTCAGTTCCGCTGCCACCGTCCTACATGGCAATCAGAGACAAAGCGATGCATCGTCTTGGCGTTGGAACGACGCGTGATATGAAATCGGTTATATCAGGTGTGTTTCTAGCTTCTTTGACAAATCCCGAATACACAGTGGGCGAAAAGCTAAATATATGGCGTGGCAAGATGCTTTGCGACCGTCTTTTATGGAACACAATGCTATCAACGGATCTTTCAAAGCAGGTAACAAGGCTGGATCTTCCGGTCTATTTTTTTCATGGCCAATACGATTACACCGTTTCTTACAGTGGGGCAAAATCATATTTTGAAATGATTCAGGCTCCAGTGAAAGGTTTCTATACCTTCGAGAAGTCGGCACACAGTCCCCTGTTTGAGGAACCTGAGAAAGTAAAAGAGATTTTTCAAGTCGATGTATTGGTAGGAACGAATCGGCTTTCCGACATTCTATAGATGATTGAGTTCGCATCCTCAAGCCCTTCGAAGCGGACTCCTCAGCTCGTCAAATTGTTGTGACGCGCACCCATGACAAACCGTCTCAATCTGGTATCGAGCACTTCCCGATCCTTCTCCACGAGAAAAATACTGGGGACAGACCCGAATGGCACTATGTTCATCAAAATAGGGCCAATCCTCTTCAAGTGTATCGCCGTTGCGCGTGAAAATGTTGCTCGGCAGAATGCCGCGCATCACCAGATTCATGCGCGTCAGGTTGTAGGTATTCTCTTTGAGTTCCTGTGCAAAGAATTGGATGTTGTTTGCATCGTCCATGTGTCGGGCAACACAAGTCCCGATGTTAATCAATAGCGATCCCGAGCCGCTGGTGGGGTCATAAATCAGGATCTCGGTTTTATCTTTGACATGATGGGCCACAATCTCGGACATCATCAGCGACACTTCATGGGGCGTATAAAACTCGCCTGCCTTTTTACCGGCATTGGCGGCGAACATGCTGATCAGGTATTCGTAGATAAAGCCCAGCACATCATAGCCCTGTTTGCCATCCATCGGGATATCTTTGATCAACTGAATCAACTGACTGATCGCCTTGGTCTGTTTGGCTGCGCTGTCGCCCAATTTGCTCAATCCCGTATCTAGGGTCTTGAAGATATTATCGAACAGACGCTTATGGGCTGGACTGATTCAACGGCTAAACGCCGATAGCGCATCTCGTACTTGTGAAACGTCAAAGTCCTTGCCCTTTTTAATCCACGTCGAAAACAGGTCGTCGTAGGCAATAAAGTAGCCGATGTTCTTTTTGATGAACTCAACGGTCTCGGCGTCCTCTTCCGTCAGTCCCCGGATTTCTTCGGCATTGAAGTCTTGGCTTTTGACAAACGATAGCTCTTTATCCGATAGATATTTATAAAAGATGAAGCCCAGGATGTAGTCCTTGTATTCATTGGCTTCAATTTTTGAACGCATCTGGTTCGCAGATGCCCAGATTTTGGCGGCAAGTTGCTGTTTATTCACAAAATTCCTATCGATACTGGGTCGAAAATACAGACGATATCATACGAAGTTTAGCCCAGCCTTAACATTAACAGGTATTTCTTTGGGCGAAGGATGATGTTTGCAATGCCCTCTTTTAACTATCACTTGCACGTTTCGGTCATGAAACGCTATAATAACCCCGTATGTCGAAATTTTTGAAAACAGTAAACCGTAGGGGCATTGCCTTCTCCGTTGCAATTGCAGCGGTTTTTCTGCTTTGCGCAGGATGTTCGACGCCGACAACGGGTCGTGTGCGCGACGCGCATCTTCTGTATTCACGCAATCCTGAGCAGCGACAAATCACAGCAGTGAAGGAATTTGGGCCTTTCTACGAACGTGTCGAAACGGCGGCCGGAAGCGAGCGCGTTTCCTATCGCCCGTTTATCCATACGCGCATCACGGACGGGACGACAGCGGCAAAACGTCTTGAGTTTTTCTGGCCACTTTACGCTTCTAATCGTCGAGAGAATGCCTTGTCCTGGCGTTTCCTCCTGTGTTTTGGTGTCGATGACGACACGACGGATCCGGAATCCCCCTATCGGACATGGCTCATGCCTTTTTGGTTTCAGGGTCATACCAAGCAGGGTGTGGACTATGCCGCATTCTTTCCGGTGTATGGCACGATCCGCAATATCTTTTGGGATCGTGTTCACTTCGTGATGTTTCCACTTTGGGTAGAATATGATCGGGCGGGTTTTAATTCTCGTAGTGTGCTGTGGCCGATTTTTAGTCGCACGACGGGATCTTCGGGTTCTGGATTCAAAGTTTTCCCGCTCTACGGACAAATGGAGAGGCCGGGTAAAGAAAAGACGCGATTCGTGATGTGGCCGTTCTGGACATCGGGCACTTATACGGATCCCAGTCCAGGAAAATCCTGGATGTTATTTCCAATCGTGGGTCGAGTCGATCGTGCCAGTGAGTCAGCGTGGATGGTTCTTCCGCCTTTCTTCAGCGTGGCGCATGGTCGGGGCAAGATGGACGACTACCGGAAAATCAACTGTCCTTGGCCGTTCGTTCGGATTCTCGATCAGAAGGATGACCACAAGCGGGTTTTCTGGCCGTTCTGGGGACGGTTTTATAACGATTCCGGCAAGCTTGACAAGTGTTGGGTATTGTGGCCGTTTTACAGCTCTCGGTTTGCTGAAAGGGCGGGGATGCAGGAACGTTCGCGGTCGGTCTTTCCGGTCTATTACCATTCGGAATCCCTCGCGGATACGAATCAGGATGAAGTCTACGAGACCGAAATTGAAGCGTTCACGCGGGTATGGCCGCTGTACTCCAATCGTGCAGACGAGACCAACTCTTTCACGAGAATCCCGGATCTAACTTTTTCCAAGCGCAACAGTGTTCTCGATAGGAACCTGCTGGGGATGTTCACGCTCTACACGCGCGGCGAGACTACCGAACCGCGGCAGATCGATCACAGTGTGCTCTGGGGCATGTTGCGTCGCGGCTATGGGGATCGACGTACGGACACGCGTGTGTGGCCCTTATACAGCGCGAAACACGACGCATCCGGTTGGTATTGGTCGTTTCTCGGCGGCCTGTTGGGGCGCGAAGGCAAAGGGACGGCGTCCTCGTGGCGTTATTTATGGTTTTTTGGTGGGATTGACGAGGACTATAGGTCCGGAGAGGGGATCGAATGATTGTCAGGGAGCCCGTGGTAAGGCCCACGCCACAGAATGCGATTCAAAAGGTCGGCCAAGATGCGCTCGCAATCCTTGCCGAGGTTGGCAAGGCGGTGATGATCTGTGTTGGGGCTTTTTCGAACATGCGGTACATGCTGACGAAGCGTTCGCGTGCTGAAATCATCCGGCAACTGTTTGTCTGCGCTGTAAAAAGCATCCCGGTCATTACGGTTGTGGGTTTTTTCATCGGGATGATTTTGTCGCTCCAAATCGGCATCGAATTGAGGCGTTATAATCAAGAGTCGCTGATTGGCTCGGCCGTCATGGCTTCAATGTTGCGTGAGATGGGGCCTTTTATGAGTGGTCTCGTGCTGGCTGCCTGCGTGGGTGCTGCAATGGCTGCTCAAATGGGAACGATGATGGTCAACGATGAAATCTCGGCGTTAGAAATCATGTCGATTGATCCGCTCCGGTTTCTCGTTATGCCGCGTATGGTCGCTATGATCATCACCGTTCCGTTGCTCTCGTTTTACACCTGTATGCTAGCACTTCTCGGGGGAGCCGTGGTGGGGTATACGCAACTTTCGGTGCCTTGGTCTACCTATTGGACGAACGCGTTCGATTACGCGAATCTTCGTTCCTTGTATGTTGGGCTCTTCAAAGCTTTGATCTTTGGAATTGTGATTGTAACCGTTGCCTGTTACCAAGGGTTTTCAACGACTCGTGGCGCTGTCGGTGTGGGGCAAGCGACTCGACAGAGTGTCGTCGTCAATTTTCTGATGATTCTCATTCTAGGGTATTTCATCACGAGGTTATTTTACTGATGATACGATTTGATCATGTCACTAAGAGCTTTGGTGAGAAGACAGTCCTTGACGATGTTTCATACGATATCGCAAAGGGCGAGGTGTTCTGCATCGTGGGTCCATCGGGAACGGGAAAAAGTGTGACGCTGAAGCACATGATCAGGCTGATGACTCCCACAACAGGGAGCGTCTGGGTAGGGGACACGTGCGTGAGCTCCGCAGAGTCGAGCGAGCTATCCAAGATACGGTCGCGATTCGGGTATTTGTTCCAGAGTTCGGCGCTTCTGGCGTGGATTAATGTTTTCGAAAATGTCGCTTTGCCGCTACGCGAGAACACGAAGATGGACGAAAAAGAGATCAGAGATCGTGTTTGCGAAGCGTTGGTGAAGGTGGGACTGGGCAAAGAGGGAGACGCATTCCCAGCCGATTTGTCGGGTGGCATGCGGAAGCGCGCGGGTCTTGCACGCGCCATCGTGACGGAGCCCGAGATTCTTCTCTACGATGAGCCAACTTCGGGGCTCGACCCTGTGACCTCGCGGATGATTGATCAGCTTATCGTTGAACTCAACAACCGGCTTGGAACGACGAGCGTCGTCGTCACGCACGACTTACACAGCGCCTTGTCGATCTCGGATAGGATCGCCATGCTCAGCGGGGGCAAGGTCGTGGATATCAAACCGCCGGCGGAGTTCATCCGCTCGGAATTACCAGTCATCAAAGCATTTTTAGATGCGCAGTACATCACGCGTCGTGGATCATGGGAGAAGGGGAAAGTTATATGAGCAGCAACAATACGAACACTTCATGCAGTAGCCGCGAGACCAAGGTTGA
>JBBQIY010000005.1:0-17512 GCA_038325415.1 Kiritimatiellia bacterium | reverse complement strand
CAAACTTCTTCCGTGGTGTCACGAGAACAGAGACATGAATTATTTCGCCTAAATTGGCGTAAGTGCTTGATTTCCAACTTCTGACTCCTGTCTCCTGTCTTCTGACTCCTGTGGGCGTCAAACTATGTTGACGCGCACCCAACAAGAATTACTGGGGGGATTTGCGGTTTGCCTTGCCAAATGGCATGTGTTATAATCCTAGGTAGTTGATTTAAGGAGTTTTCAGGGCATGTCAAAAGTCGTTCAGAAGATCGGTGCAAGCAACGCCGAAAGACCCTCGTCGGTGCTGTGGCGGATGGCTTCAGTTCCGCTCATTGGCTATGCAATCATCACGTTTCTCGGCCTTGTCTCCTACGATGCCTCGGATGTTTCTGTCCTTGCCGCTCCTGCCAACGAAATGGCCAACAATTGGATGGGTGTTCTCGGGGCGTGGAACGCGTATTTTTTCCTGCTGTGTCTCGGCCTCGGTGCGCTTCTTGTTCCCGTCTTTTGCGTTGCCGTCGGCATCATGATGATGATCGGAAAGCGGCTAGGCCTGAAGCCACTTTGGATGATCCTCTTCTCCCTTTCTGCCTGCGCCTTGCTTCAGTTCGCTAACGGATCCTTTTCCGCCCTGCTCTCACGCGCAACACTAAACTTGGCTCCCAATGCTGGCGGCGGGATTGGCTACCTGCTTAACGACAGAACGCTCGCGGTTTGGATCGGGAACGGCGGAACGGCCGCGCTGCACGGTATCGTCTTATTCGTAGCGGCGATCATGATCATCGGCCCCATGGCGATGATGGAGTATTTTTATACGCTGCGCGTCCGGGACGTTCAGGTACGCCGCCGGATTGAGGACAACCTCGAAGAAGGGGTCGATCCCGCCGAAGTTCGTCAACACGCCCGCGAAGAGGAGCGTCAGCGAGTTCTCGCCGAAAAGACGGCCGCAAAGGAAGCCCGACTTGCCGAACGCGAACAGATCAAGGGTGTCCGCGAGGCAGAGAAGGCTCGCAAAATTGCAGAGAAAGAAGCCAGACGAATCGCACAAAGCGAGGGCGAAGAGGTGATCTTCGCTCGACCTCCTATACTCAATCGCAAACGCCCTGAAGTCGAGGACATCGCACCGCCCCCCCCCTCCAGAGCCGTTTCCACTCGATATCCAGAACCCACTCGGAAGCCGCCTGTAACGACCTCCTTCATTCCCAACGAAGTCTCTTACAAGTTGCCGACAACGAAGCTCCTGCATCCCATCCCGCTCGTCGTCGAGTTCGGTAACCAAGCCGAGATCGACGAAAACACGGCGATCATCGAAGGCACCCTTGCGGAATTTGGAATCAATGTGCGGGTGGCGGGCGTGATCAGCGGTCCCGTCATTACGTGCTACGAAATCAAGCCGCCCCCCGGTGTTCGCGTCGACAAAATTTCAACGTATTCCAACGACCTGCAGATGGCGCTCCAAGCTCGAAGCCTGCGCATTCTCTCGCCGATCCCCGGGAAGAACGTCATGGGCATCGAAGTGCCCAATGGCAATCGGCGCACCGTCTCCCTCCGCGAAGTGGCGGAACGTCCCGAATGGAAAGCAGCCGTCCAGAAATTCGCCCTCCCCATGTTGCTCGGCATGGACGTCAGCGGCAACCCCGTCATTGCCGACCTCGCTAAGATGCCCCACATTCTCATCGCCGGCACCACAGGTTCCGGCAAAAGCGTCTGCCTGAATTCAATCCTCGCTGGCTTCATGCTTGCGCGCACGCCAGATGATCTCCGCCTCCTCATGGTCGACCCCAAGATGGTGGAGTTCACGCCCTACGCCGACCTGCCCCATCTTGTCGTCCCCATCATCACCGCACCCAAGAAAGTCGCCGCCGCACTCCAATGGGCCATCATCGAGATGAAGCGCAGACTCGAAATGTTCAAGCATGCCGGCGTGAGAAACATCGCCAGCTTCAACGGCCGCGAACAGGCGAAGCAAACGACCTTCTTCACCGAGGACAATCAAAATGATGCGGTGACGATGCCCGAAAAACTGCCCTACATCGTCATCGTCATCGATGAGATGGCCGATCTGATGATGTCCGCGCAGGCCGAAGTGGAGCCTCGCGTGGTCAGCCTTGCTCAGCTCTCGCGTGCCGTCGGCATCCACATGATCCTCGCCACGCAACGGCCTTCCGTCAACGTTATCACGGGACTGATCAAGGCCAACTTCCCGGCGCGAATCGCCTTCAAGGTCTCCCAGCGCGTCGATAGCCAGACCATTCTCGATTCCAAAGGAGCGGAACATCTCATCGGCATGGGCGACATGCTCTTCAGTAACCCCAATGGCACGCTCACACGCGCTCAAGGAACTTGGATCGACGAAGATGAAGTTACCGAGCTTGTTTCGTGGTTCAAGAAGCAGGGTGACCCCATTTATGTCGACGAGATCAAGAGCAAACTCGACCGGATGGTCATCAAGCCACCGAAGGAGGATTTCGGCGAGGAAGGCGAGGAGAATCAAGGTGAAGAGGCCGATGAGGATGCGGATGCCGAACTGCTGAAAAAAGCACTCGAGTGCATCATCACGACGCGCAGGGCTTCCACTTCCTCAATCCAGCGCGTACTCCGAATTGGTTATAACCGAGCCGCACGAGTCATGGACGAGCTGGAACGGCGGGGATGCATCGGCCCTGCAAATGGTGCCGCCCCGCGCGACATTCTCAGAACCACACTTAACGACGCCGAATTCGTCGACGACGCCGAACCTACCGACGCATGACGAGCAAACAAACGATATCGAGGGATTCCAAAATGGCAATTGGCGAAACACTCAAAAATGCACGCGAGGCGTTAGGCCTCTCCCACAAGGATGTTGCCGAGAGCACCCACATGATGACGCAAATGGTCCGCGAAATTGAAGAGGAGGACTATCATCGCTTCACCGCCCCCGTCTACGGCAAGGGCTTCATTAAGCTCTTCGCCAAGGCCGTTGGGCTCGATCCCGCCCCTCTGGTGGCGGAGTACCTCGCAAACCTTGACGGCAAAAACGATACGCGGCAGAAGACCTTTGTACCCCTGGAAACGATCGATACCGAACCCGGAGGCGGCATCAGAACCGTCATGCCCGCAGGCATGCCCCAGCCATCCGACAACACGCCCCCGCCAGCTCCGCGTCACACCTACGCAAGAGCCTCTGCGGTGACCCTGCCAAAAGCAGATTCTCCGTATGCCATCAACACGCAGACGCCCCCGCCGCCGCGACAGCCGGTCCCCACAATTCCCACCAAGCTGGAACCCGTCAAGCCGCGGCCTCCCGTCACGCCTCCGACGCGACTCTCGTCTTCCGCTTCTTCGGAAGATTCCGAAATCATCAAGCCACGATCGACAGCCGACGATGTGCACAACGCCAGCACCTTCAAACTCGAAGCCGACTCCGTTGCCTCTGGCATCCCTCCTCAGCCCGTTGCACAAGCCCGCGAGCCCTTCAAATTCCCCTCCGCCGCAAAACGACCAGCCCGTATCGAACCTGAAGAAATACCAGAACGCCCCGTTCAACCGAAAAAAGTGAAACCGCCACGGATACGAAACGAGGGTCCTAAAGGCCCCTCCCTCGTCGACGTGTGCAAGCACCTTATCGTGCTATCTGGGAATGCTCTAAAATCGACCCGTGAAAAGCTCACGTCGCTAATCGCCTCCGGTGACGAGGAAGAGTCGCAAATCCGGAAGCACTACATTCTTACAGGAATTCTAGTTTTCGTGATCGTGCTGGTGGTCATTATCATTGCCGCCTCAAGTTCTGGTTCTGGGACTGGAAATGGCAAGGACAAGGACGCACCTCATGTCGCAAAGAATGAAGTCGTGGAACCCGTCGTTGTAGATACAGTAGTCAATCCCGTCGAGCCACTGCCCGTCGCAGGTCCCGCTACCCCCGTTGAAATCGTCCGCGTGTTGCCCCCTCCGAAAATGTTCGCCAAATGAACGCCCCTCGCATTCACCTAACCTACCCTTTCACACGTGACCAAACGTCGAAGCTCAAGGCTGGCGACATCGTCTCCCTATCGGGCGTCGTCTTCACGGGTCGTGATCGGCTTCACAAGCATCTCGCAGAAACACATCAGTCACCGGTTAATCTGAGCGATGGTGCCATTTTCCATTGCGGCCCCATCGTGAAGCAGAGTCCCGATGGCTCGTGGCGCATCATTGCCGCTGGCCCCACAACCTCGATCCGCGAAGAGCCGTATATGGCAACCGTCATCGCCGAACAAGGCCTCAAAATCATCATCGGCAAGGGAGGCATGGGCAAAAACACGCTCGAGGCCTGTCGCGAACATGGCTGCGTTTACCTGCAAGCTGTCGGCGGTGCCGCCGCGATAATCGCGACGACCGTTAAGAAGGTCGTCGCCGTACACTTCCTCGACACCTTCGGCGCCACCGAAGCACTATGGGTCCTCGATGTCGAAGGGTTCGCAGCCGTCGTCGGCATTGATTCGCATGGCATCAGCCTCTACGATGAAGTCGCCGCACGATCAGCGGCAAAATTCGCCGCACTTTAATACGCGGCAGGAGCAATCGTGACGCCTAAAAAAAGAAAAAAAGCCACCTCTCGTCTCGCACGTTGGCTTTGCACGTTGTCGATTGCCGCCCTTGCGATCGTGATCTTCCTGCCCACGATCATGAATTGGCAGGTGAACAAAATTCTGCAAGGCCTTATGACTAACGGCGTGGCAGAGTTCAGACTCCTCCACGTGGGACTCTACCGAAGCGACCTCTCAATCACCTTTTTCGAAAACCCAGCTAGAGAATCAATTCCAGTCCAAGTCGATTCTTGCAAACTTGAATACCGCCCGCTTCAATTGCTTGCTGGACACATCGACTCCGTCCGTATCAATGGCGTCTCTCTGCTGGCTGTCGCCACCAACGGAACCTTCCGCATCCCCGCCGCCGAACTGTTCGCCAAAGACACGGAAGACAACGCAGAGCCGTTGCCAAAGTTTTCACTTCAATCGCTTCAGCAATCGCCGATCTCAGTAGGGTTAATCAGCCTGCAAGGGCATCTCGTTCTAGACTTAGGGGCCGAGCGTACCCTCGTTCCGATTAATCTTCTTGCCTCGTCTACCGGCAGCAATCACTGGAAAAACATCGCCGCGCATATCGACGCCACGGTAGCCGCCAGCAAAATCTCCCTCGATGCTTCTTGCGACACCCGTGCTGAAGCAATCACCACCCAACTCAACGGTGTGCTCTCAACGGATTCCCTCCCCTATTCGATCCGAAGAAACCTTCCAGAATCCCTGCGACGTATCTCCGGCGATTTTAAGTCAACCACAACGCTCAATTTGAACGGCACCTCTTTGAAAGCCATCGACCTCACGGCTACAGCGAACGTCGCAATTGAAACACCTGACGGCATTTTCGATCTGCATCCTGAACTTAAGGTAGCACAGGCATTCCTGCCTGTGTCTGATTTAAAGGCAACGGACGATGGAACACGCATCGAGGCTTCACTCACGGGATTGAAAGCGACGCTTGCCGGGATCACAGTTTCTCTTGATGCTACCAACCTCGTCTGCAATATCCCCGAACAAACCTTCACCGGGAACATCCGTCTTGGCATCGACACCAATGCGCCACTCGTCGCCACATTCAAGCTCGACCCACATTCCCTTCAAGCTAAGCTCACGGAAGACGCTAAACTATGGCACGGCACACTCAACGTTGGCGATTTCACGGTGACTTGCGATGGGGCTCGACTCGACGCCACAGGGAACTCAGGATCTGAATCAACGACACCCTCCTTCGTCTCCAATTTCGGATTCGACCGACTGGCGGTCAATGACGCTGGAGGCGAACGCATTGCGTTGATCGAAAACGGTGTTGATGGTCGCGTCACCCTTGAGAAGATCGGTGAACATTTGACAGGAGGCGCAACGTTCAAGTTCGACGATGCCGCCATTCCGCAATCGCAACTAAACATTCGGAAAACATGCCTAAACTTCACCGCTGATTCCAGACCAGAGAGTCCGTTATCAGTTTTTGCGGAAGCAAGTGCCGACGCGGCCTTTCGCGGCATTGACATCGCCAAGCTAAATGCCACACTCAGTCAGCCGAGTAACGACTTGTTTTCGGTCAAAGGCACGGTGAAGGCGTTTAGCGTCGAAGGAACCTTCGGCTCCATCATCAACCTCGCTGCTGAAGATGGCACCACCATCTCGAATACGTTTGAGCTTGCCGAACAGTCTCTCGATCTCAGTCTCTTGCCACAGCTCGTGCCGGAATTGGAAGGGTTCACGATTGGTGGAAAGGTTTTCGCCGCCGCAAATTACCACCTGAACCCGAAATCACAACGCGGCTCATTCAAATTCCGGTTCTCCGAAGGCACACTCAGCAATCCTGAACAAAAGCTATCCGCCTCCGATATTCAAATGACATTCGAAATGCCCTACCTCCCCAGCCTCGCCAGCAACTCGCAACTCTTCAGCTTCAAAAATCTCAAGGTTGGGAATTTTAACATCGACTCTGGACTGGCAATCTTCCGGATGCAATCACCCATCGTCTGGTACCTAGACAAACTGATTCTCGACTGGTGCGGTGGCAAGGTCCGAGGTGAATCGACGCGCATCACCCGAACAAACCAAAAAATATGGCTCACGTTGCATGCGGATCAACTCACACTTGCGGGACTTCTGCAGCAGTTCGGCATCGGAACCGATACAGGCGAAAGCGGGAAACTCAGCGGCACGATTCCCATCGTTATTTCCGATGGGAAAATCACCATTAAAGACGGCTACTTCCACTCCGCGCCAGGCAAATCTGGAACAGTTCAACTCCTCCCCTCCAAATTGATCGCCAGCACGGCTGCCGCCACGATCGAAACATCGCTGGCGCTCGATGCACTATCCGAATTCACCTATGCCTGGATCCGCCTTGTTCTCAACAGCGAAGGCGAGGATCTGCTGATCAAATTTGAAATGGACGGCAAACCCTCCCATAAGCTATTCTACTCGATCAAAGGCGGAGAGATCGTCAAATCAAAGAATCCAAGCGAGTTCAAGGGGATTGTTTTGGACACCAACTTTAGAATCCCTCTCAACAAACTGATCTCGCTTTCGAAACCGCTCGCCACGATCATGAAAGACAGCACCGTTGAATAATACCGACCCGAATCTCGTCAAAGGGATGTGACCATACCACGGCGCATCAAATGAGGCAACACATGAAAAAACCGAATATCTTTCTCCCGATCACCCTAACGGCTCTTGCCGTAACACTGCTGACGGGATGTCTCCGTACAACCCATGAAATCAAGCCGATTCACATTACGCTGGACATCAACCTGAAAGTTGATAAGGCACTTGATGACTTCTTTGGTGACATTGATTCGACACCCGTCACCCCAGCACCCATTGTAACGGCTCCGAACACCACGGCACCCGTTGTAACAGCACCGGCGACCCAAACATCAGATCCTGCAACTCTAGACACGGAGACCAACTAATATGAAAAACGCACTTACCCTCATTCTTTCTGCTTTGATTTTAACAAGCGTCGCCCTGCAACCCGCCTCGGGTGCTGTCGCTCAAGGCGAGCAAATCAAGAATAGCATGCTGGCCCGCAAACCACAAATTGAGACCCTGAAGAACGCCGGAAAAGTCGGCGAAGACAACAAAGGCTTCTTGGCCGCTGTTTCAGGGGGTCTCGATGGCGCCGCACAAAAAATAGTTAATGACGAAAACAGCGACCGCACGCAAGTTTACGCCGCCATTGCCAAGAATCAAGGCACGACAGCGGCGCTTGTCAGCAGCCGCCGTGCCGCGCAGCTTGCTGAGCAAGCCAAATCTGGCGACTACATCATGAACGCCGCTGGCAAATGGGTTAAGAAATAAGCCGGTTACCGCGTCAGATAACGCGCCAAGCCCACAACGAGCGGCATACTAATAATCGAGAGCAACGTCGAATACGACACCAAGCCAACTGAGAGAATGGTATCTTGTCCGAATTTTGCCGAAAACATGGTCGTCGCGGCAGCGGCCGGCGCGCTGGCGGCGATGATGCACGCTACCACCATGGTCTGATCACGAATGCCGAGCAGCCGCATCAGCCCGAGCAACAGCAGTGGCACGACCAAAAGCCGAAGAAACATGACCCAGTACACACGAGCATCTTTCAAGACTCGGCCAAAATGCGCATCGGCGAGATAATAGCCGATGATGAGCATCGGCAAGGGCGTGTTCAATTCGGCCATTGCCTGCATCGGCTTAGCCACCAACTCGGGAAGCGTCACGGAGCTGATAAAAAAAAGGAAGCCAACGACTACGCCGACGACACCGGGATTAAAGACCAGGTTCTTAACGGTAATATGTCGGCTCTCACCGCTCATGAGCACAAGGCCATAACTCCAGAGAAAAACATTGAAAACCGCGATCACCGCCGCACCATAGAATACTCCGTCTTCCCCGAGCAAGGCTCGTTGTAGCGGTATGGCCATGTAACCCGCATTCGAGAACACCAACGCGAACCGCAAGACACTCTTGCGCCGGTCAACGGAATCGTGCACGAGCGTATGGGCTAAAGCGATATTGATGAGATGGTAGACGAAGCCGACCAGAAAGGCTAAGCCCAGTGCCCCCAACATCTGTCGGTTAAATTCACGCTGAAACGAGATGATGATCAGACACGGTGTCACCGCATAGAGCACCAGATCGGTCATGCCGTTAACCGCTTCTGCCTTCAACAGACGCGTCTTGTTACAGAGGAAGCCGATCGCAATGAGAATGAAGAGGATGACAACCTGATGACCTACAACCAGAAAACTCTCGAGCATTTTTTAGATCAACTCAATGGGAAGCACCACCGACCGCTTTGGCTCGCTCTTCCCGATCACCTGCTTGCGCGGCGTGCAGGTTTTATCGGTCAAGGCGGCTGTGTTTATTCTATCAGGACACAACGGGCGGAGGCGTCTCGGCAACAGGTGCAGGTGTCTCCACGACTGGCGCAGGTATTTCCACCACAGGAGGAGCAGGAATCTCTACAACAGGAGGAGCAGGAACCTCCACAACAGGAGCAGGCACTTCCACTACTGGTGCAGGTGTCTCTACAACTGGCGCGGGCGGCTTTACGACAGGAGGAGGTGTCTCCACAACTGGCGCGGGCGTCTCTACGACAGGAGGAGGTGTCTCCACGACCGGCGCAGGCGTCTCCACGACGGGCGCTGAGGAATCTACAACTGAAGCAGGTGTTTCTACCGCAACTTGAGCCTTAGGCTCAGCAGGCACTGCCTTTGGAGTCTTCGCCTTTACAACAGCGACCGGCTTTTCAGCTTCCGGAGCGGTTGCTGACGGCTTGTCTGCCTTCTTACGCGGATCTTTTGCGTTCCGTTTTGCAGGATCGGCGTAGAACGGATGTTCGGCCGCGAGGGCGAGAACACCGTTGAAATATTCGATAACGTAGGCGCGCTCGGTTACAAACGCGACCTGCTTGAGAATACCTTCCGCCGCTTCTGGGGCAGAATCCGCTTGAATCAAATCGGCCAGCATCTCGGTCTTGGTGCATCCCAGATGCTCGGTAATGTAGTCAATAATCTTCGTAAGTTCAGGCACGGTAGCCGTCGTACCGAGAGGTGTCGGCGCTTTGTGCATCACGAATTCTTCGCGTCTCGGATCTGAGGCGCGGAAAAGTGACAACTTGCGACTGCGCAGACCGCCACGAACCGCAAAGAAGAGCGATGCAGTCTGGATCGTCTGCTCACGATCCCAAGCACGGGTGATTGCGCTCACTAAGCTGGGGTCTGTAATGGTCTTTGCGATCGTATGCGTAGACGTGACCTGGCGCTCCGAACGGAGCATCTTGGGAAGCATGGTGCGACTGAAGAAATCTTCGGCATCCTCGAGGGACATCTTTTGGACTTGGGGCTGCCCCGTATCCTGTTCGGATTCGCCAGACGGAGCAGATTCGCCTTCTGGAACGACTTCTGCGAGCTTTTTCTGATCGCCCTTCTTCTTGGGTTCAGTCTGGGGCTTGAGGAAATAAACGGTCTGCTTCGAAGACTCCTGCTTCCACTGTTCGATCGCCTCGGGGGTGTTGACCAGCTCGATTCTTGAGCGATACGCTTCCTCCGACTTGCCCGCACATTCGGAGCGGAGCATGGATTGAATCTTCTTGTTGTAGCTGTGGTGGTTTGGCGGAGCAAGAAGCTTGCCCGTAAAGCCGCAGCGTGCGACAGACGTGAAGTTTCCGGAAGGCGGCTCGACCGTAATCTCCTCGGAATCAAAATACTCAGCGAAGTGCGTGGTGATAGCATGGGCGCGAACTTCATCTTCGCTCAGCGCAAACCAGCCACACTTGCCACATTGGTGAAAACGCTTGTCCTTGTTCTCGGCATCAAATTCCAACCGAACTTCGGTCGAATCGGGATTGTCGAAAAACAACTTCACCAGATCACGGAGTGGGATGGCGCGGTGACCTCCCTGAACTTTATGCGCGATGACAGAAAGTGCTTTTTGATCCGGTAAAAACCGAATTTCAAAGGGGACGGGTGGTGGCGGTGTGCGGTCGTACGGGCGGAATTCTGGGCGAGGAGGACGATCTTCAAACGACCGCTGAGGGGCAGTAAATTCCCTACGCGGAGTTGGTGCCACGGGAGCAACGGGTATTTCGCGACGCGGATCCACAAAGCCAGGGCGTTCAGCCCGACCTTGAGGTTTCGTTCGACGATCATCGCGCGAACCATGACCCTCATCGCGGCCACGATCATAACGAGAGCCTCCGCGATTAGGACGCGAGTCCCTTGAGTCCCGATCGTCTCGAGATGTATACGTACTAAAATTCGCTTGTTGGCTATCCGAAGACTTTTTCGCCCAATCGGGGGAGAGAGTCAGACCTTCGAGAAAGCTTGCTTCCTTGTCGCCATCGCTCATTTGCACCTCTGCACTGCCTGCTATGATCTAATAAACGGCGCAATTCTAGCTACTTTATCGCCTAAGGTCAAGAAAGCATTATAGATTTCTTGCTTTTCAATTGGCCTTTTCTCTCCGCATGGCTTAGAATAGGGTTCGTTTTCAGGAAACAGCGATAAATGACACTAAGTGAATTGAAACCCGGGCAGGTTGCCGTCGTGACAGGATACGGAGCCGAAGGAGATGTGGACAGTGCAACGGCAAGGCGGTATAGGGCCAAGTTGCTGGCGCTCGGACTCACGAGAGGTGCCAAGGTGCGCTTCATCCATGAAGCCCCACTCGGCGACCCCATCGAAATTGAAGTCCGCGGATTTCATCTGTCACTCCGAAAAGACGAGGCCTCCGTATTGAACGTGAGGCAAATCGTCGTCTAATGCGTTTATCCGTGTGTGCTTTTGCGCTTTCCACACGACTGTGGATGCTCGGCACGGTCGAAGAAGCGCTCGAACGCGGCGCGGCCGCGTTCATGCGCTTCAACCATCCCGCCGACATCCTCATCACCCATCTCGAACGATGTCGCCACGTGCACACCAATCCGCGTGTCACTGCGCTGGATTTATGCTGCGGTCTCATGGCCGTGGCAGGGTCTACGCGAATGCAGGCCACCACATCCGAACAACTCATCGCCGGCGGCGCACTCGAAAATGTACTCATCCGAATTCTGAGTGAGAGCGGCGGCTCTACACTGCCACGAGAATTTTCGCTATGCTCGAAAGCCCGTACCAGCGCATTCGAGTCGATGCTCGATGCTTTGGTAGCACCCGAATCCCTGCAGGTGATGGCGGATCACATCGAATTCGAGGAAGCGCTAACCTTCTCCGTGAAAATTTCTGTTCTTCTCGCTTAAGAAGAGATGTTTCGTCTACAAAGAAAACTTCTTTCTGATTTCTCTGATTCTTGCGTCTTTAGGATCGATTTCGTAGGCCTGGTTGATGCAGGCTTCAGCGGCGACGAAATTTTCGTCGAGGCTATGAAAAGCGTACTGCGCCAGAAGCCAGGCGACAAAAGCTTCTGGATGGGTTTCTTCGGGACTGGCTATCGACTTGATCAAGGCTCGCGCTTCCTCGATGCGATCATCAAACGTCAAGACCTGCAACAGCGCAGCAGGAGCAAAGAGATAGGCCGGATAACACGTGGTGAGATCCTGAAAAATGGGCTTCGCTTCTTCAAAACGGTTCTGATTCACGAGTGCAACTGCATAATTATAACGCGCTGGATAATAGGTTGGCGCCGCTTCCATGATCTTCAGAAAGGCCGCTTCGAGTGCCTTCCAGTTCGGTCTTTTCTTCCGCGCGTCTTCAACGGATGTCTCATAAAGTTTGTCCCATTTCGCTGGAAGTTTTCCTCCAAACTGCAAGTCCGAGTTCAGACAACTGCTTCTAAATTCAGCTTCTTGAAATTTACCACCTAAAAATACGTTAACCGGCTTCTTAGAATCAAGTTCTCCTCGCGATTGCAGCTCTCGCATCGTGCGAATACGCAGCGAGTCTGAACCAAAGCGTCCCTTCGCGATCGCCGATAAAAGCACGGTGGCTTCCGGATGCTTGGCTCCGCAAAGCGCGGCGAATGCATCGTCAGGACTGTCTGCCTTATAATTCAAAAGACCCTCACAAACATCCACGAAAATGCGACGCTCGAGCCAGGCATTGCCTACGCGCTGAATCTCAGCCTCTATGACGTCCAACGGGCATACCTCCTCTGCCCCTAGGGCAGGCCAATCTCCCAGAACGGTATTCGGCACCGATCCGGATCGAAGATTGTCGAGATAACGGCGAGCCAGATCCGCCTTGGGACTCCCAAAACTCACTCGCTTCAAATCTCGCATCGCGCGCGCTTCGTCACCGAGATTCGCGGCAGCCACACCGGTATAGAAGCTGACCATCGCATGATCACCGTATCCGCTCGCATCGGCATAATCGAGCAGATCCTGATGGCGCTTGAAACGGCTGAGGCCTTCACAAACCTTGATGCAGGCATCTGGACTTGGCGGTTTCAGCCCGACCGCCTCGTCAAGAAGACTTCTCGCCTCGTCTTCATCTCCGCTGACGTAACAAAAAGTCGCCAGACTAACCAACCCGAAAGGATTGGCAAAAGACGAGGCTTTGAGGCTCTTACGTTGCGTCTTTATCGCGTCACCCAATGCGCCGGTAACAAATTGGCAGAGGGCCAAATTGTTCGCCGGTGTATAGACATCGGCACATACGGGCACCGCTTTTTTAAACAGCGGAAGAGCCTCTTTGTAGTGGCCCGATGCCATCAACCGCAAACCCTCCTGGCAGATGTCGAGGACTTTCAAAACAATATTTTTATCGAGCCTCGGGAACATTTTGTCAATCGCATCCTCGCTGGGCCTTGTCCAATACTCGGCAAGATTTTTGACCTCGGGCTGATCACTCTCTTTTTGATAACAGCAGAACTTGAACTTCTTGCCACTGCCACAAGGACAAGGCGAATACTTGTCTTTTTGATCCATAGCGTACCTTTTCGTTTGATTAAACGCTGATGCTATCGCGTTTCATCGTCGTAAGCATTCCCATTCTCGTTCACGTTTTGATCGCGCACTCGCGTAACGGAGAAGGTCCGCGTCTGCCGCTTTTCAAAGGCTCCATCGAACAACTCTTTTTTGATCTTGCCGTCTAAGATTGCCGCCTTGACGGCATCCTGCGAGGGCGATCCTATTTCCTCAATGAGAGACATAAGCAACGGCGCCACCCGCGAAAGATTTTTCTTGATCTTGGCCGGATCCGGCCAGAGAATCAACTTATAGTCTTCACCCAGTCGCTCTTTCAACAAGGCTTCATCGTAGTCAACAACCGTCTTCGCCGTGTTGTACACAGAAAGCCGACTGCCATCCACCTCAGGCGAGATCAACGATGCATCCTTCCCCTCCATGTATGCCGCGATTTGATCGCGTAGACTGTACTTCTCGTCCTGCAGGGCAGCCGATTCCTTCTGAATCTCAACATAACGCATCAACGCCTGCTCGATCTCGACCGGTAAGTTTACAAGGGTAACTCGATGGCTGCTTGTGTGTTCGGTTTCGCTCATATTGACTTCTTAGAATGGGAAATATTCGCTCTCGTCCCTACACCCTCTCAATGAATGTCCGCGTGATATTCCTGCAAGGATTTGACACGGCCATGGCTGTCACGCGCAGAACGAATGCCGTGCGCAGCAGCTTGAGCGGCCGCCAAGGTTGTCAGATAGGGGACTTTGTACTTGATGGATGCCTGCCGGATCGAAGCATCGTCAGCACGTGAATCGCGACGCGCCGACGGCGTGTTGAGCACAAGCGAAACCTCGCGATTGAGAATCAAGTCGAGCACGTTAGGACGCCCTTCGTTGATCTTATGAACAACGGTTCCCTCGATGCCATGCTCATTCAGCCACTTGATCGTACCCGCTGTTCCCACGATGGCGAAACCGAGTTTCTGGAACTCGCGCACGACGTGTACTGCAGAATCCGGCTTTTCTGAAAGACTCACGAGCATCCGACCGCCCGGCGCCGTTGGCAACGCACCATCGGCCGCCTCTTGCGACTTATAATAGGCAAGACCAAACGTCGACGCCATGCCGAGCACCTCGCCTGTTGAACGCATTTCAGGGCCGAGAACGGGGTCAACTTCCGGAAATTTCGAGAACGGGAATACCGCCTCTTTCACACCATAATGGGGAATAATTTTCTGCTTGAGTGCCAGCGAATCAATCGTGGCACCGAGCATAACCTTCGTTGCCGCCTGCGCCATTTGTAAGTTGCACACTTTCGACACGAGCGGCACCGTTCGGGAAGCGCGGGGATTTGCCTCAATCACAAAAACCTTGCCGTCTTCAATGGCGTACTGCATATTCATCAAGCCAACGACCTTCAACTCCTGAGCAATTTTACGCGTGTATTCCTCAATCGTTGCAAGCTGCTCATCGCTGATGGAAACAGGCGGAATCACACAAGCGGAGTCGCCCGAGTGAATACCGGCCAATTCGATGTGTTCCATGACGGCTGGAATGAAGACATTCGTGCCGTCGGAAAGCGCATCGGCTTCGCATTCCAGGGCATTCCTGAGAAAGCGATCCAGCAACAACGGGCGTTCCGGAGTCACGCCGACAGCCTTGGCGATGTATTCGCGCAACATACTTTCGTCGTAGATCACTTCCATCCCGCGACCACCGAGAACAAACGAAGGCCGGATCATGATCGGATAGCCGAGCTGGTTCGCCACCTTCGTCGCTTCATCAATGTCGATTGCCATGCCAGATTCCGGCATGGGAATGCCGAGTTTGTCCATGCGCATGCGGAAGAGATCACGGTCTTCGGCAATATCAATCGAATCGATGCTCGTGCCAAGAATCTTGACGCCGACCTCTGCCAATTCGCGTGCGATATTAAGTGGCGTCTGACCGCCAAACTGCACGATGACCCCTGCGGGCTTTTCTTTGTTATAAATCTGCAACACGTCCTCAAGCGTAACGGGCTCGAAGTAGAGTTTATCGCTGGTGTCGTAGTCCGTCGACACCGTCTCGGGATTACAATTGACCATTACCGTTTCGTATCCCTGTTCGCGAAGCGCGAAGGCCGCGTGGACGCAGCAATAATCGAATTCGATGCCTTGTCCAATACGGTTCGGTCCGCCACCGAGAATCATCACCTTCTTCGGATTTTTAGAAACCGGAACTTCATCTTTTACGCCGTTGTACGAGGAATAGTAATAGGCGTTATCATTAACTCCGCTAACCGGCACCGGGTGCCACGTTTCAACGACACCCAACTGGATTCTACGTTTGCGAACGGCCTCTTCCTTGATTCCGAGAATCTTAGACAGATAGCGATCCGAGAATCCGTCCTTCTTAGCCTGCACGAGCAGGTCATCGGAGGGAAGCGTACCCTTGGAAATCAAGAGTTTCTCTTCAAGCTCAACCAACTCACGCATTTGCTGAAGGAACCAGTCTTTGATCGAGGTCGCTTTGAAAAGTTGTTCGTTTGTCGCGCCCTTGCGGATGGCCTCGTACATAACGAACTGCCGTTCGCTGGTGGCCGTATGCAACATGTCCATCAACTCTTGTAGACTCTTCGTGTTGAAATCTTTGGCAAAGCCAAGACCGTGGCGTCCGTTTTCCAAGGCTCGAATGGCCTTCTGGAATGTTTCCTTGTACGTGCGCCCGATCGCCATGACCTCGCCAACGGCCTTCATCTGAGTACCCAGCTTATCTTCAACACCGCGGAATTTCTCGAACGCCCAGCGCGCAAACTTGACCACAACGTAGTCACCACCCGGTGTGTATTTCTCAAGCGTTCCATCACGCCAGTAAGGAATTTCGTCGAGCGTAAGCCCAGCAGCGAGTTTGGCCGAAATGAGCGCGATCGGGAAGCCGGTCGCTTTCGACGCCAATGCAGAGGAGCGTGACGTGCGCGGATTGATTTCGATAATGACGATGCGGTCGGTCACGGGGTCGTAGGCGAATTGGACATTTGTGCCGCCGATAACGCCGATGGACTCGACAATGCGGAAGGCATAGTCCTTCAAACGCTGCTGCACACTGAGAGGCGTCGTCATCATCGGTGCCGTGCAGAAAGAATCGCCCGTGTGAACGCCCATAGCGTCGACGTTCTCGATAAAACAAACGGCAACCATCTGATTCTTAGCATCGCGGACAACCTCAACCTCAAGCTCTTCCCATCCGAGCACCGACTCTTCAATCAGGCATTGATGCGTCTTGGACGCTTCAAGACCGCGGCTCGCGATTGTGCGCAACTCTTCAACGTTGTAAACGAGCCCCCCGCCAGTGCCGCCCATCGTGTAAGCTGGGCGAACGACAACAGGATAGCCTAAATCTTGAGCGATCTTCTCAGATTCTTCAACGGTATAAGCAATTTCGCTCGCGGGCGTCTCGATGTTGAGCGACTTCATCGTGCGTTTGAAAATTTCGCGATCCTCGCCGCGTTCAATCGCCTCGAGATTCACACCAATAACCTGCACACCATACTTCTCTAGAATGCCGGCCTTAGAAAGTGCCAAGGAAAGGTTCAGACCCGTCTGACCGCCAAGATTCGGCAACAGTGCATCGGGACGCTCTTTTTCAATGATCTGCTCGAGGCGGGTAATATTAAGAGGCTCGATATACGTGGCATCGGCCATGACGCAGTCCGTCATGATCGTCGCAGGATTGGAATTGACAAGAACAATTTTGTAGCCGAGCGCACGCAACGCTTTGCAGGCCTGTGTGCCTGAATAATCGAACTCACACGCCTGACCGATTACAATGGGTCCCGAGCCGATAATGAGTACTTTTTTGATGTCCTGACGTTGCATATTTCTGAGCCTTTCTTCATGCTTTACTTTTAAGGTCTGTCCGTTTTGTGGTCGGAAGCGTACGCTTTTTCGGCATCTGGGTCAAGTCAGTTTTAATATTTTTTATTTAAATCCGTTTTTTCGGTGACTTGGCAAACTCACAAACTAACCGCGCCCCGTTTGGGTGGGATTCAATTTAGTTGAATCCCACCCAGAATACAGAAGTCAGGAGTCAGAATACAGCATTGATTCTCAACACGTTATGCACAGTTGCAAACTTCTTCCGTGGTGTCACGAGAACAGAGACATGAATTATTTCGC
>JBBQIY010000004.1:0-18073 GCA_038325415.1 Kiritimatiellia bacterium | reverse complement strand
CGTGACTGAACAGACGCTGATGGACGCACTCAAGAGTGTGATCGACCCCAACACCGGAGCCGACTTCGTCGCCTCCAAGTCCATCAAGAACTTGAGCCTGATTATCCCACTCGTTCAGGACTACTCGTTTCTGCGCCTGACTCCGATGACGATCAGCATCCCGCTGAAGGCCGCCCTGTCGTTCCAGAACATCCGCATCGACGTCCCCAGCACGTTCACCGTGGGCGTGAGCACCGACCCCGTCGTGATGATCAACGCGGCAGAACGTCTGCTCGGCCTCCCACCTCCCGCCATCGAGGACATGGCTAAGGAAATCATCTTCGGACAGCTCCGTCTCACCGTGGCCTCGCTCACCATCGAGCAGATCAATCAGGACCGCGAAAGCTTCCTCGTCGAAATCCGAAAGAACGTCGAGCCCGAACTCAATAAGATCGGCCTCAATCTCATCAACGTAAATATCACGGATATCACCGACGAATCGACCTACATCGAGAGCATCGGCAAGAAGGCTGCTTCCGAAGCCATCAACCGAGCGAAGGTGGACGTCTCGCTGCAAACGAAGCTGGGTAACATCGGTGAAGCTGACAACATGCGCGAGATGACCGTCAAGGTCGCCGAGAACATCGCCGAGTCCGAGAAGGGCAAGAAACAGGCCGAGGCCGGACAGCGCATCTACGTCGCCGAGCAGGAAACCTCCGCCATGGTCGGTGAATCCGAGGCCTCCCGTCAGCGCGAGATCAGGTTGATGGAGAACTACTCCTCTGCCGAAAAGGGCAAGATGAAGGCCATCGCCGACCAGCGTATTTACATTGCCGCCCAAGAATCCGAAGCTGTTGAGGGCGAAAACAAGTCGAAGGCCGAGATTGCCGACTCCAATGCCCGCCTCGCCGTTCGCACCGCCGAAGCCCTGTGCCTCGCCGAGGTTGCCAAACGCGATGCCGAAGTCCAAATCCAGAAGGCGCAGTATAAGGCCGAGATCGAACGCCTCAACGCGGACGAAGTCGCCCAGCGCGAGATTGAGAAACTAAAGGTTCTCATCAACGCCGATGCTGAGGCCGACCGCATCCGTAAGATAGCCAAGGGCGATGCTGATGGTGTGCTCTTCAAGTACCAGGCGGAGGCGGAAGGCATCAAGACGCTGCTTGAAAGCAAGGCCGAAGGCTATCGCAAACTCATCGAAAGCGCGGGTGGTGACGCCAAGGCCGCCGCCACGATGCTCATGATCGAAAAGCTCGAAAGCATTGTCGCGAAGCAGACCGAAGCCATTAGCAAGATCAAGATCGACAAGATTACGGTCTGGGATTCTGGCGCGGGTGCAGGATCCCACGACAAAGGCTCGTCAACAGCCAACTTCGTTTCCAGCCTCATGCGGTCACTTCCCCCTGTGCAGGATGTCGCCGCCATGGCCGGCGTCGAACTGCCCTCCTTCCTCGGCAAAATCAAGGATGATGAACCGACGAAAGGCTAGGGGAAGTAGCGAGTGGTGAGTTGCTAGTTGCGGCGGATGAGGGGCGTCCCCGCCCCGGGTAGTGTTCGTTCGACCCGCCCCCTGTAGACGCGGCGTCCTTGCCGCGTTTCGTCCTCGAATCAACTCGCCGCGCACTGGGAGCATAGGCATCTTGCCTGTGCACGCGTCGCCACTCGCGACTCACCACTCGCTACTTCTCCTACTTCTCCTCCAGATTTACTCTATCCCTCACGAGTGAAAGCCGTTATAATGACACGCCAAGCCAAGGTTCTAGCTATTAGGCTCTAGGTGTTAGCTAATTCCCTCCGGCATCTCGTGCGAAGCTGCTAAGGCCTCGGGCCTAACACCTAACCCCTTCTTCTCTCGTAATTAATAATTCGTAATTTCTTATGCGCCACTCCACCCAAGATCTCATTTCACTCAAACCGCAGTTCGACTCATTCATCGGCGTTGATTCCGACGGCTGTGTGTTCGATACGATGGCCGTGAAACAGTGTTCACATTTCCATCCCTTGATCATCAAGCATTGGGGACTTGAAGCCGTCGAACAGCAGCTTCGGGACGTCGCGGAATTCGTCAACCTCCGGTCGAAGTTTCGCGGACGCAACCGCTTCCTCGCGTTGCTCATGACCTTCGAGATGTTGGCGAATCAGCGTGGCGTGGCAGAGTCCGGCGTCACCCTTCCATTGCTCGACGATCTCCGCGCCTACTGCGGATCGGGTTTGGCGCTTGGCAACGGTACGCTCGAGGCGGAGGTTCAGCGAACGGGTAGCGAAGCCCTTGCCAAGGTGTTGGCTTGGAGCCTTGCGGTCAATGACGATATCGAGCGCAATATGGTTCCGGTTCAACCGTTCCTGTCCGCGCTGGAGGCACTGAAGGCGATGCAGACGTCTTCAGATGTTATCGTGGTGTCGCAGACGCCCGAGGCGGCACTCCTGCGCGAGTGGACTCATAACGACATGGCATCACTGGTCAAGGTAATCGGAGGCCAGGAATTGGGGTCCAAGACCGAACAGATCAAACTGGCGGCGGCGGGTAAGTATAACAAGAGTCGTGTGCTGTTGATCGGTGATGCGCCTGGCGACCTCGATGCCGCCCGCCAAGCGGGTATTTGCTTTTATCCAATCCAGCCTGGGGATGAAGAGGCCTCTTGGAAGCGTTTTCATGAGGAAATTTATGGGGTGTTTCTTGCGGGACGGTACAAAGGCCTTTTTGAGGACTCGTTTGTGAGCCGCTTTGTGCAGGCTCTGCCTGAAAAGATGAGTCCTGCTGGGAGGGCGTAGTTGACATGAGGGCGTGGGGTGTGGTGTAATAACACGGCTTCTGGCGCGATGCCGCTCATTCTAAGGAGATTTTTATGAACATCAAGGAAGTAATAGAAAACCCGGATCAATATAATTTCAATGTTGATACACTCGGTGAGTGTACCATCGATAGCCCCAACAAGTCTGATCTAAGAGAAGAAGATGGGGAACGGGTGTTGATTTCCCATGATCTCGATTGTATTCGAAAGATTGTAGCTAAAGGCGGAACGATCCCTTCATTCGAGAAGGCAGGACCGCGCAAGAAAATTTTTCATGATCCTGCCTGGAGTCGCATCGCGATCGTGACGTGCGGTGGGCTTTGCCCCGGCCTGAACGATGTGATCAAGGGCATGGTTCAGAGTCTTTGGTTCGATTACGGCATTCGCCACATCTTTGGCGTTCGCTACGGTCTGGAGGGTTTCATTCCTTCTTACGGTCACGAACCCATTCTCCTGAACCCCGATGTGGTGGAGGACATCCATCAAGAGGGCGGAACCATTCTCGGCTCGTCAAGAGGCGGTCAGGATACGGTTCAGATCGTCAACACCCTTTCGCGTTTGAATATCAATATCCTTTTCTGCATCGGAGGTGATGGCACGCTTCGTGCCGCGCGTGATATTGCCGAGGAATCCAAACGCAGAAATTTTTCAATCAGCGTCGTGGGTGTACCGAAGACGATCGACAACGATCTCGCCTTCATCGGACGCAGCTTTGGTTTCGAGACGGCCGTCTATGCTACAGGATCGGTGATTACGGCCGCGCATGCCGAGGCCAAGGGAGCACCGAACGGCATCGGGCTCGTGAAGCTCATGGGGCGAGACTCCGGCTTTATCGCTTCGTACGCATGCCTCGCGAATTCTGTCGTGAACCTGTGCCTGATTCCCGAGTCACCCTTTGAGTTGAGGGGTGAGCATGGCGTTCTCACAGCATTGGAACGCCGGTTTAGCATTGGCAAGACGCACGCCGTCATCGTCGTTGCAGAAGGTGCCGGACAAGACCTGATTAAGGGGGGCGAGGAGCGGAAGGATCCTTCGGGTAACAGTCTGAAGAAAGACATTGGTGAATTTTTGAAGTCGACAATCGAATCGCACTTCAAGGAAATCGGCAAGAGTGTGACGGTTAAGTATTTCGATCCAAGCTACAGCATCCGCAGAATTCCGGCACAGGGAACGGATGCAATTCTCTGCTACATGCTGGCCAAGAATGCTGTCCATGCCGCGATGGCAGGCCGTACGAATTGCGTGGTGGGTAAGTGCGCGGATGTCTTCATGCATGTCCCGATTCAGCTTGCCACCATTGAACGGCAGAAGATCGATATTGAGGATTCGCTGTGGCAGTCTGTTGTGGATGTCACACGTCAAGGCGAGTATATGGGTTACGAGCCACTGGTTAGGCGTTAGACGCGATGCTACCGTTTTCCACGATCACGCTTTCGCCCGCCATCGACATCTTGCTTTCGACCGACAAGTTTCCCGAGCCGGGCGATGTTTTGAAGGGGTTCGGCGAAGTCGAAACCCCAGGGGGAAAAGGGCTGAACTCTGCACGCTGGCTTGCGATGCGCGGTCATTCCGTTCTCGCGGCTGGCCTTCTCGGCTTCGAGCGGGCGGAGCTCTTCGAGCAGATGTTGGGGGATTATGGAATCCACGATGCGCTTATCCGCGTGAAAGGGCCTTCTCGACGGAATGTCATGTTTACGACACCGGGCGGCATGTTCAAGCTCAACCGCCCAGCGTTTCCCAACCTTCGCTCGGAGGACTGGAGCGTTGCACGCGTGATTGATCCTTGCATCTCGCATGCGCCTGTATGCGTGATTGCAGGTTCACTCCCTTTGTCGGCGGATCCCTCGGTGTACGCCGATATGATTGTGCGGCTTCGTAGCGCGGGAGTCGCGGCGGTGCTCGACACCTCGGGCCTCGCCTTGCAAGCGGGTCTTGAGGCTGGACCTTGCGTGATCAAGCCGAATCGATATGAATGCGCCGAACTTCTGGGCAATGAACCGCGCACGCCAGAAGATTTTAGAGCAGCCTGCCTGCGGTTGCTCGAAAAGTGTGCTTGCGTCATTATTTCGGATGGCCCCGATGGTTGCTGGTTTGCAGATCGCTCTGGTGGTGGGCGTGTTTTCCACGGAACCGCGCCACGCGTTGAGGTGGTGGACACGACTGCGGCGGGGGATGCGCTTCTCGCCGAATTTTGCCATCATTACTTCCCCGCTTCAATTTTAGATGAAACGGCGATACGCTTTGCCTGTGCAGCGGGTGCAGCCGCGACCACCATGCCGGGGGCTGATGCGCCTTCGCTGGATCTCGTGGTGCAACTGGCCGCCGAAGTAAGGATCACAATGGAATGCCCGTAAGGTCGGTTCTTTTTCGTGCGGAGCAAGGTGGGGCGAAGCCGTCCCGGCAAGCCGTCTCTCAAAAGCCTGACTGACTTCTGTCTTCCTGATTAAGCGAACGCCTCGTCAATGGTTTCCTGCCGCACTTTCGCGGTAAAGAGGCTAACCAACGGGACAACCAAGAACGGGACGGCCATACCCATGCACGAGGCGAAGGCTGCAAGCGATTTGTCTAGAACGAAGAAGAGCACGACCGACGTCGTGATACCTGAAATCATGCCAACCAGTGCGCCCATTCCCGTCGCCTTACGCCAGAAAAGACCATAAATAAACGGAGCCAGAAACGCACCAGAAACGGCACCCCACGAGAGCGACATGAGCGTTTCGATAAAGTTGATACGATGCGTGGCGATGAAATAAGACAAGGCGATGAAGACTGCACAGAGAAAACGCATCATGGTGATAGACGTTTTGTGCGAGACGTTTTCGTCGACCATGCCTTTGTAAAGGTCGATGGTGATTGCCGAGGCCGAGACCAGAACGAGGCCAGAGAGCGTTGACATCGAGGCGGAGAGTAGAAGCACCAGCATCAGACCAATCAGCGGTTTGGGAAGATGATTCACGATCATGGACGGAACGAGCGTGTCCTGTGCGGCACCATTTTGCACGACAGGAAGTTTATCGAAAAAGAGGTGCGAGAGGCTACCCGTGTAGTAAGCGGCTGAGCCGATAATCAACGCAAAGATGGCACAAACAATCGCCCCGCGAACGATCATGCGCTCGTCTTTAAGCGCATAAAATTTGTGCACCATCTGCGGCAGAGCCCAGCATCCGAAGGAGGTCATGACCACAATGCTCGGCAACAAGTACCAGGGACCAGGATTCGCAAGACCCGCTGCCTTGTGTTCTGCATATTTTGCTGACGCCAGTTTGGCGGTTTCGATGATGCCGCCGCCAGGATTGGCAGCCTCCGAAATGAAGTAGACCAGCGCAAGTGCACCCACAATCATGATTACGCCCTGAATGCAGTCGGTGATTGCGACGGCGAAATAACCACCGAGAATGAGATAGGCACCCGTAATGATCGCCATAATCAGAATCGCAGTAGAAAACTCAATGCCGGGAAAAGCCGCAACGAAAAGCTCCGCCAGACCTTTGTACACGCCGGCTGAATAAGGGAGCAGAAAAATGAAGATGATCATCGCCGAAAACGGTTTGAGCGTATAAAGTCCAAAACGGCGGAAGAAAAATTCTGGCATCGTCATGACATCGAGATTCTGGGTCATGCGGCGCGTCCGGCGACCCAGAATGAGCCAAGCGAGGAGCGCACCTGCAAGCGCGTTACCGAGGCCGACCGACATTGAAGAAATGCCATTATTCCAACCGAATTTACCCGCAAATCCGATAAAGACGACGGCAGAAAAATAGCTCGTTCCGTAAGCGAAGGCCGTCACCCAAGGGCCGAATGTCCGTCCTCCGAGAAAGAAGTCGCCAAGCGTCTTGGTTCGGAGCGCACCCCAGATTCCGACGCCCAACATGAGGACAATGTAGATCGAGACGAAGAGAATAATGAAGTTCATTTTGTTTTTTTATTGTGGAGTCAATAATCTTTCAGAGAATGTTTGCAGTCTAGCATATCATTTGCCGGCACACAAGAAGCGGATTATTTTGTGTCCCCTAAATTTACCCATCGACCCGAATCGACCCGTCCCCTGTAGACGCGGCGTCCTCGTCGCGTTTTTCGGCTGAGGGGGCGTCCTCGCCCCGGATTGCTGCCAGCCACGAGCTGGCAGGCCCTGAAGCCGCGATCGGTTAGCGACCAGGACGCCTTCTCTTCCCAGCCGACGCAATTGCGCCTCGACCCACGGCGTATCAATATTGTAATCGCGAACATTTGACGAGATTACGGTGAAGCGATTGCGGGTGGCTGAGTGCGGCTATCGCCGACTGAGTTCAATAAATTGTTGCGGTGAGACCCCATAAGTACGCTTAAAAATACGCGAGAAATGAAACGGGTCGGAGCATCCCATGGCATCCGAAACCTCCTTGACGAGCAAGTCTGTGTGCTGGAGTAACTCCGCCGCACGGTTCATCTTCTGTCGTAGCAGGTACCGGGCCGGTGACATCGGCCCGAAACGCTTAAAAAGCCGACAGATGTAGGCGGCATCCATATGACAGGCGTTGCCGATATCCTTGAGGTCCTGCAGCGTTTCATGCTGCGTTTCGATCACCTGCCGGCAGCGCTGATAGGAATGAATAGCCCGTTCATGCACAGCAGGGCCGGCGATCCGCGATTCTCTTGCTCGCAGGATGACGATTTCAAGGAGGAGCCGGCAAATAGCATCCGTCTGCTCCGTGTCAGCGTTCACACTACGCTGTATCGCATCGAGAGTTTCTTCAATGACGCCGGGATCCGCCACCTGGATCGGTGCGTCCGCAAAGGGTGACGCACGCACCCATTCGGCTGCGAGCTCGCCCGTGAAATCGACGAAACGTTTAACTAAAGGGTTGTGCGCATCGGTCGTGATGTGGTGTGGAATGCCGGGTCCGTAACAGAAGAGCGTACAGGGCCGAAGGCTATAGGACTTCCCTGCCAGCAAAAGCTCACCCCGCCCCGCAGACACAAACTCGATGGAATAGTAGCGAAAGTTCTCACGACTTACCACATAGTCGGGCCTGCAGATCTCTCTGCCCCCACACACGATCTGTACCTCCGCACCAGGAGTCGGATTCAAGTGACGATAGTAGTAAACGGCATCCCGGACTTGCTTAGAGAAGAAAGCAGGGATGGTAAAATTGCTTGTCGTTAATGCAACATCTGTCTGTTTGCGTTCGCTCATGCCGAACAGTATACCACATCTTCAGTCACATAAATAAGTCAAAAATCGTCATGCAGGAGTCAAATGTTGCTATGGTATAGCACCCTCATCTATTGTATACTTACGTCCATTGTTAGTATTCTCGCAATTAAGTTCAAGCTGAGAGGTATATGATGACCCTTATTCCATCCTTGATGACCGGGGCCTTTTTACCCGGCAACAGCACGGTCGAGTACCGTGAGCTTCCCGTTCCTGAACCAGGACATGGGGAAGTGTTAATTCGAACCAAATCTTCTACAATTTGTGGTTCCGATATCCGAGCCATTTACCATGAGCATCTTGGAAAAGGTCCGGAAGGCTACCAGAACGTCGTCGCCGGACATGAGCCCGCCGGGCAAATCGTGAAGTGCGGTCCGGGCTTACGCCGTTTCAAGGAGGGAGATCGGGTTGTGGTCTATCACATCTCCGGCTGTGGTGTCTGCAATGATTGCCGGCGCGGCTATATGATTTCCTGCACAAGCGAAAAATACCGGAAAGCCTACGGCTGGCAGCGCGACGGAGGCATGGCTCCTTACCTGCTGGCCGAAGAAAAAGACCTCGTTGCGTTACCCGACAGCTTGAGCTATACAGACGGCGCTCAGGTTGCCTGCGGCTTCGGCACGGTCTATGAGGGGCTGGAGAAGATCGGCATCTGTGGCAACGATGCGGTACTCGTCACAGGACTCGGTCCCGTGGGCTTGGCCACCTGCATGCTTGCCAAGGCCCTGGGGGCTCAAAAGGTCATTGGTATCGATGTCGTCGAAGCGCGAATGACGATCGCCAGGCAACTCGGGTTAGCGGATCACGTCCTCCTTGCGCGTGCCGACAATGTGGCGGAGATCAAGGCACTAACCGGTGGCATGGGGGTTGAGCGGGCGATCGATTGCTCCGGCAACGACAAGGCGCGCCGCACCTGCATCCAAGCGACCCGCAAATGGGGCAAGATCTGCTTCATCGGCGAGGGCGGAACCTGTAACTTTGATCCCAGCCCCGACATCATTCACGACCAGAAGACGATTTATGGGTCATGGGTTACCAACATCTGGCGCATGGAAGAACTCGTCGAACGCATTGTTCGCTGGGGCATTCGGCCTGAAAGTCTGGTTACGCACCGGTTTACACTCGAGCACGCTGATGACGCCTACGCGCTGATGGCGTCTGGGAAATGCGGTAAAGTCGCGGTTGTCTTCGATGAGGAGGTGCGGGAATGCTCAAAGTGATGAAACCATGTCATGCCGCTGTCGATCCTTGCCTGGTTCCGAAAGCCTGGCTTTCGAGTGGCGATGAAATTCCGATGGTGGGAATGGGGACGTTTGGTTCGGATCATGTCTCCGGTGAAGCGATTGCAGAAGCCGTTGTCGGTGCCGCTGAAGTCGGTTATCGTCATTTTGACTGTGCGTCGGTCTATGGTAACGAGAACCTGATCGGTGACGCTCTGCAGCGAGTCATGGCGAGCGGTGTTGCGCGTGAGGATCTCTGGGTGACCTCAAAGTTATGGAATGACAAACATGCAGAGCAAGACGTTATTCCCTCCTTCCAGAAAAGCCTCAGCGACCTTCAACTCGACTATCTCGATCTCTATCTGGTGCATTGGCCGTTCCCTAACTTCCATCCGGCACACTGCGATGTCACGGCTCGGAGTCCGGACGCCAAGCCCTACATTCATGAGAGCTTCATGAAGACCTGGCGGCAGCTCGAGAAGCTTGTCGAGATGGGGCTGGTCCGGAACATCGGGACGTCCAATATGACGATTCCGAAGTTGGAACTTCTGTTGCGCGATGCCGCTATTAAGCCGCAGGTCAACGAGCTGGAACTCCATCCGCATTTGCAACAGCAGGAACTCTTTGATTACGTTTGCAGCAACGATATGGTTCCCATTGGCTATTGTCCCCTTGGTTCTCCTAACCGTCCTGAGCGGGATCGTATGCCGGGTGATACCGTGGACATGGAGGATCCTGTTGTTCTGGCCGTGGCAGAAAACCATGGCATCCACCCCTCTGCCGTTTGCCTCAAGTGGGGCGTACAGCGCGGGCAAGTGGTCATCCCGATGTCGGTTAACCCGAGGAACTATCAATCTAATCTGAAGTGCGTCACAACGGATCCGTTAACGGATGAAGAAATGACGGCACTGAGCAGGATCGACAAGAATTGCCGACTCGTTAAGGGTCATGTATTTCTGTGGAAAGATGGCCAAACGTGGGAAGAACTCTGGGATCTAGATGGAATCGTGGTCTAGGCCTGAAGATTCGAGAATCGTTCACTCATGTCCGCTTGACAACCTGAACCACTTCCCGCAGGAAGTTTAACTTTACAAATTTTAACACCCGCGAAAAATCGGAGGAAAAAATGAAAAAAGAACTTTGTATCACCAGCGACTTTGTGGATGACTTACTGTTTGCCAACACCCTGTTAACCGAAAGCCACCTTGATGCTATCATGCAATACTCAGCATCGCTGGGTGCCACACGCTTTGAATGGGTCCTCTACGCGAATTCAAACGTCTACGAAGCGCATAGTCCATTGGGATATGATCTGCTCAAGGCGGCCTGCGCTGCAGCGCACCGGCATGGCATGCGCTTCGACGCGGTGTACAAACCGTTTGAGACCGGATTGGCCGCCCCAGTCATGAGTGTGCCGCATTCCTTCCCGCATTCTGAGACCGACCGCGTGATTCGTAATGAAAACGGGATGCTGCATTCGGTGTGTAAGACGCTGATGACGGTGGGGGCGTACATTGACCTGAATCCAGTTCGCGCTGGAATCGCCGACGAGCCTGACGAGTATCGTTGGTCTGGCTACGGTACGGCCGTACGAGGCAGCACGCTCTCGCGTAAAGGCCTGCGTCCTCTTGTTGCGGCGGCCTATTCTCGCCGCGATGTGTCGTTTGAGACTGCTTCAGAAGCCTACACTTCAGCTATCGATGGCTTTATCGAGATACTTCCGCCAGAAGTGATTGAAACACCCGATGCTGCCTGTGATAAGCCAGTGGTGAAAGAAGCATTACCGAGAGTGATGAAGCCTCAAGTGTTTGTTCCCGAGAGGGTAGAGCAGGAGATAGCAAAGGGTGCGAAGTTGTCACTCTTTGAGATGCTACGCTGTAAAGTGCGCTATTTGAAACCATCCAAAGACACATCGAGGCCATACGATTGTTGCGATGACGTTGAGCGCTACAATGCTCGGGGGCTCCGTGGCGACGACAAGGTGAGTGTTCCAAAAGACCGAGTGGCATAGATTGCTGCAATGATGAATAATTTTTTGACAGAAATTCCCGAGAATTCGGTGATTCTGCATGAGGCAAAGGGAAAACGCTGGCTGTTGTTTGAACGCCCTTGTGAAGTGGTGCAGGCGTTTGAGGTGGGCGAAGTACTTGAAAAATTCCGCTATGTCGAACGGCAGGTCGAGACGCGTGGCCTTCATGCGGCGGGGTTTGTTTCGTATGATGCTTCGCCTGCATTCGACTCCGCGCTCGTGGTGCGCCGCGAGGCTGACGCGCGTCAGCCGCTGCTCTGGTTCGGGCTCTATTCTGCACCGTGTGTGTTCACGATGCCGGAGCTGGAGGATTCGCCGTGCGTGTCATCGTCCTCATGGCATGCGTCAATGAGTTCAGTTGACTATGCCATCGCGTTTGAGAGGATCAAGTGTCACATAGAGGAAGGTGATGCGTATCAGGTGAATCTGACCTATCGTCTTCATCGTTCGTTTGTGGATGATCCCTGGGCGGCGTTCGTCAAGCTGGCCTCTGCGCAACGTGCGGATTATGGTGCCTATATCAAGACACCCCGCTGGGCGGTTTGCTGCGCCTCGCCGGAACTGTTTTTTCGGCTGGAGGGTACGCTATTGGAATCACGTCCGATGAAGGGCACGGCCCCGCGTGGTCTCACACCCGAAGCAGACCAGACTTATGCGGATGAATTGCAGGCATCCGCGAAGAACCGAGCAGAGAATCTGATGATCGTTGACATGGTCCGAAACGATATGGGGCGCATTGCGGTTCCAGGGACCGTCAAAACGCCCGATGTGCTGGTGCTGGAAAAGTATCCAACCGTTTGGCAGATGACTTCGAAGGTGATGGCGGAAACGCAGGCATCGGTTGTTGATGTTTTTAACGCACTTTTTCCGCCCGCGTCGATTACCGGTGCTCCGAAGGCGAGGACGATGAAAATTATCTCGGAAGTGGAGACGACGCCGAGGCATCTCTACACGGGTGCTATCGGGTTTATCGCACCGGATCGTAATGCGCAGTTCAACGTGGCGATCCGCACGATGCTGGTGGATCACGATCGCGGCGAAGCCGAATACGGGGTGGGCGGCGGAATTGTCTGGGACTCCGATTGTCTGGCGGAGCAGGCGGAGTGCAGGGCAAAATCTCGCATTCTGGATTCGGGATTGCCGGTCTTCTCGTTGCTCGAAAGTCTGCTTTGGACGAAGGCGGGCGGCTATGCGCTGCTGGATGAGCACCTGCGGCGTTTGGCGGCCTCCGCACGCTATTTTGATTTTGCGTTTGAGGAGAAAACGACAATCGAGAAGCTGGAGGCTCTTCAGATGACATTGGAACCAGGTTCACACAAAATCAGACTCCTGCTGGCGCGAGATGGCGGCGTGACGCTTGGAGCGGCCCGGATTGTGATTTCAGCGGCCCCGGTTTCACTTTGCGTTGTTCTTGCACGCAATCCGGTTGACCGCCGCAATGTGTTTCTCTATCACAAGACGACGAATCGGCAGATTTATAACGAAGCCGTTGAAGCAAATCCCGGTTATGACGATGTCATTCTCTGGAATGCGGATGGTGAGGTCACGGAGTCCACGCGGGCGAACGTGGTTGCGGAGATCGATGGCGTGTTGTGCACGCCGCCAATTTCGAGCGGTCTGCTTGCAGGCACCTATCGGTCGCAGATGCTGGAGCGCGGCGCAGTGACGGAGCGTGTGATCACGGTGGAGGAGCTCCTGCGCAGCCCGCGTGTCATGCTTGTCAATTCAGTTCGTGGCATCATGCCTGTAACGGTCTTCCGACCGTAAATTTCAGCACAGCGCGGCGAGCACGCGTTCAGCGGCCTTTTCTGGCGTGATGCCGCAACGTTGCATAAGGTCGGCTTTGGAGCTTGCGTGCGGGAGGAATTGGTCCGGCCAACCGAACTTGACGACTTTCGGGTGCGGATCGGTCATTTCAGCATAGAATTCCTCGACGGCACTGCCAAAGCCACCCGTGACGACAGCGTCTTCATAGGTGAGCATCACGCGGACATCGGCCTTGGCTTGAGCGAGGAGCATTTCCTTGTCGATCGGCTTCGCGAAGCGAGCATCGACGCGAATGGTTCCGATCCCACGGTCGGCGAGAAGTTTGGCAACGCTGGAGGAGAAGCTGTCCTCGGGGCCGAGTGTCCACACCGCCACAGGGAATTCAGCGAAGCCTGGATTTCGCTTGAGCGAGGGAACGCGTTCGAGTTCCACTGCTCTTCCTACGGCGAGGGTGTCGCCGTTGGCGATATCGGTGCAACAGCAATCGGCGCGTGGGTAGCGGATGACGACGGGATAGGGCAGAGTGAAAGAGGTGCGGAGCATTCGCTCAAGGTCTGCGCAAGTGCGTGGTTGCATGATGACGATGTCGGGAACCGGACGTAAGAGCGCGATGTCATATATGCCGTGGTGTGTCGGCCCATCGCCGGGGACGATGCCAGCCCGGTCGAGGCAAACCAGAACGGGGAGATGCTGCAGCGCGATGTCGTGGATAATCCCATCGATGGCGCGTTGCACGAAGGTCGAGTACACTGCAACGACAGGTCGTAACCCAGCGGCGGCAAGACCAGCGGCGAACGTCATCTGATGCGCTTCGCAGATCCCGACATCGTGGAATCGATCTTGATGCGCTGCTTCGAATTCATCCAGTCCGGTAGCCGAACCCATGCCGGCGGTGATCGCCGTAATGCGCTTGTCGGTGGTGGCAAGTTTATTCAGAGCCTTTCCGAATGCCGCTGACCACGAGATGCCTTCGGCCTTTCCTGAGCGCACACCCGTCGCGATGTCGAACGGACTTGAGGCGTGCCAGTCCTCTGGTGTTTTCTCCGAGAACTTATAGCCGAGGCCTTTCTGGGTGCCAACATGAACCAGTACTGGGAGTTTCGATGCTTGGGCGGATTCGAAGGCGTTGATGAGGTCTTTGATGTTATGACCGTCTATAGGCCCCATGTAGCGGATTCCCATGGCCTCAAAAGGTGTGTTCGGCAGGATAAGGCTCTTGATTGTGCTTTCAAGTCCGTGGTAGTGCTTGCGCAGCCAGGACATCCTCAGCCTGCGGATGCCGACGTCTTCGATAGCGGATTTAACTCGGTTGTAGCTCGGATTGGAGAGCATTCTGCCGAAGGCATGGCTGAGGGCGCCGACATTGTGGGAAATCGACATCTTGTTGTCGTTGAGCACGACGATCATTCGCCGAGTCGTATCGCGGATGTTGTTCAGTGCTTCCAGCGACATCCCGTTGGCCAAAGAGGCATCCCCGACCACAGCCACAACGGATTCAGAGCCATTTCGGCGATCCCGCGCGACAGCGAAGCCGAGTCCCGCCGAGATTGCGGTGCCAGCGTGTCCAGCACCGAAGGTGTCGAAGTCGCTTTCGCTGGACTTTAAGAAGCCGGAGATGCCGTTGGTTTGGCGGAGCGTGGCAAAGTCCCCACGCCGCCCCGTGAGCAGCTTATAGGTGTAGGCTTGGTGCGAGACGTCGAAGAGCAACTTGTCATGCGGCGGATCGAACACGCGCAGGAGTGCGATGGTCATTTCCACAACGCCGAGGTTGGAGGCGAGATGACCTCCGTTTTTGCTAACGGTTTCGATGATGACTTGGCGAATCTCTTCGGCCAACTCGGGAAGTTTGGCGGCGTCGAGGCGGCGCAGGTCGTCCAACGAGTTGATTTGGTCGAGAAGCTGCATATCAGATAATGATTTCCAAAGAGAGATCCGCGGCTTTAACCGAATGGGTCAGGCAACCGAGAGAGATGGCGTCAACGCCGGTTTCAGCAGCCGCGCGCACGGTATCGGCGTTGATGCCGCCAGACGCCTCGAGTTTGCAACGACCGTTAACGATGGTGACGGCTTCGCGCATTTGGGCGGGGGGCATATTGTCGAGCATAATCCATTCTGGTTTCGCCTCAAGGGCGCTACGGAGTTCGTCAAAATTTTCGACTTCCACTTCCACGGGAACACCGGGGAATTTTGCGCGTGCCGCATAAACGGCTTGATCGAGGCGGTTAGGGTCTCCATCTTTCCAGAGTTTGCGATGGTTGTCCTTGATCAGCACCATGTCGTTAAGGCCCATGCGGTGGTTGGTGCCGCCGCCCGCTTTGACGCTGTACTTGTCGATCAAGCGCAGACCAGGGACGGTCTTGCGGGTATCGAGGATGGCGCATTTTGTTCCAGCCACGGCTTTGACGAAGCTTCGGGTGGCGGTTGCAATGCCCACCATGCGCTGCATGAAGTTGAGGGCGGTGCGTTCCGCGGTTAAGATCGAAGCGGCGTTTCCTTTCACGGTCAGAATCACATCATCAGTCTCGATATCGGCGCCGTCCGGGATCAAGATTTTTACGTCGAGAGAGGGATCGACCATTTCGAAGACTTTTTTACCAACGGTCGCACCGGCGGTGCGGCAAGGGTGGCGTGTGAGGATGTTGGCGATGACGATGGCATCGGGGTCAACGAGGGCGAGCGTCGTGACATCATGATTGGCGCCATCCTCGTCGAGAGCGGCTTGGATGGCGGTGATAATGGCAGGTTCTGATTCGATAGATTTCATGATGAAGAGCGTGTGAAGCGGAAGGGCGTCCGGCGAGCGCGGTTTACAGGGCAGACCGTGCGGCCTTGGCGATTTCAGTTGCCTTTGTGGCATTGGCGCGGATGGCACCCCAGTCGTCGGCAGTGATGAGTTTGGTGGGGGCGATCCACGAGCCGCCGCAAGCCGCGATAAGCGGACAGGCGAGGTATTCCGCGGTCGTCTCTGGCGTGAGACCGCCGAGCGGAATGTATTTCAGACCGAGATGGTTGTAGGGTGCGACCAGCGTCTTGATCGCCTTGAGGCCGCCGATAACGCCGGCAGGAAAAAATTTGAGGAGGCGGCATCCCAGTTCAACGGCACCTTCGATTTCGGACGGCGTCATGACGCCCGGGGCGAAGCTGAACTTGGCTTCTTTGGCGGCGGATACGATCTGTGGGTTGAACCCCGGCGCCACTGCGAAGGCGGCTCCGGCTTCCTTCGCTTGCTTGAGTTGTTCGGTTGTCAGCACAGTGCCTGCGCCGATGATCATCTCTGGGACGGCCTTAACGATCTTGCCCAAAGCCTCGAGAGCTGCAGGCGTTCTGAGCGTGAGCTCCATGACATTGACGCCGCCTTCCAAGAGGGTCTTTGCCAATTTGACGGCTTTGCTGGCATCGTCAAGGATGACGACGGCGATGTTGCCGCAGTTTGAGATTTTGGTGGCGAGTGCCGTATCGAAAACATTCATGTCTACACGTTTCTCTTTGTATCCGAACCTACCGTCACATCTCTTGAACCAGTTTGAAGATTACGGGTCCCAGCAGAATGAGGAAAACGGAGGGGAAGATGAAAAGCATCAGCGGCGCGAGGAGTTTCACAGGAGCTTCGTTGGCGAGCTTTTCTGCGCGCTCAAATCGACGCATTCGTATTTGATCCGCCTGGATTCGCAAGATCGAGCCGATGCTGACGCCCAGTTCGTCGGCCTGTACCAGCGCGTTGACGAGCGAGCGCATGTCGGAAAGATTAATGCGGTCTGACATGGCCTTGAGGGCTTTACGGCGCGGGTTGCCGACTTGGATTTCGCGGACCACTCGGAGCAGTTCTTCGCTAAGTGGATCGATGATCTGCCTCTCCGTGCTACGCTGCATGGCGGTCATGAAGTCGAGTCCGGCCTCGACGGAAAGCGTGAGCAGATCGAGCACGAAAGGCATGGCTTTAAGAATCTTCGTCTGCCGCAGCTTCACCGCAGAGCGCAACCATAAAACCGGGTAGGCGTATGAAAGTAAAACACCCATCAGGCAGAGGAGCCCAAAAGACGGTCGCAGGGAGGGCATGGAGCGGGTGAGGACGTGAGCCAGCAGGCACCACATCGGTCCGACCGTCACCGGCATCAAAAATTTAAGCGCAAGGAGTTCCCAGCCGGATATCAGTCCTTCATAGCCTGCCGTCACGAGCATAGAGTCTGCCCGGGTTCGGACTTTCTCCATGCCAGAACTCATCGTCATCTGTTTCAGATTGGGGGTCAGCGGAAGCAGGATGCGGAAGAACATGGGAAGCCGTCTTTCCTGCCGCCGACCATCAGCTAAGGTGATATACGTAATTTGACCTGCCATGCCAGCAGCATACCAAGCGAACAAGCCTGCCGCTGCAGACCAGCACAAGATTGAAGCCAAGCCGAGAATGTCCGATATCATGGCACGTAATCCCCCGAGTGCTTCCGATGGCGTAGGAAATCCATCCGAACCCTTGCGATTAAGCCACCGTCAGGGCTTGTAGGTCAATCCATTGCATGGCAATCAAGGCGATGAACAAAATCGTGGCGATGCACGCGAGGACTGCCGCCCAAGTGAAATTCTCTCGCTTGGGCTGGGCGTTCATTAAATTGGCTGGATTTTGATGACGTTCTGAAACGAATGTGCCGGACTGTTGATCTACGCTCATAGTGTATTCCCTTTCTTCTAAGCCGCAAGTTTACCAGAAAGCAACGCCCTGTCGCAAGGGATAAGTCGCGAGAGATAAGCCGCGCGAGATAAGCCGCGAGTTGCGAGTTGCGAGCCGTTAGTCATGGGTCATGGGTCATGGGTCGTTAGTCATTGGTCATGGGTCATGGGTCATGGGTCATGGGTCATTAGTCATGGGTCATCTTTCCTGATTTGGAGTTGCACTATGCGCTTACTAATCTCTCGCTACTCGCAACTCGCCACTCGCGGCTAGGTGTGGTAAAACTGGGTTTGGGTGCGCGTCAACATAGTTTGACGCGCAGAGAAGTCAGAAGTCAGAAGTCAGGAGTCAGAAGTTGGAAATCAAGCACTTACGCGAATTTTGACAAAATAATTCATGTCTCTGTTCTCGTGACACCACGGAAGAAGTTTG
>JBBQIY010000003.1:0-18488 GCA_038325415.1 Kiritimatiellia bacterium | reverse complement strand
AGTCAGGAGTCAGAATACAGCATTGATTCTCAACATGTTACGCACAGTTTCGCCATTCTTCTATGGTGTCGCAAGAACAGGGACATGAATTATTTTGTCTAACTCCGCGTAAGTGCTTGATTTCCAACTTCTGACTCCTGTGGGCGTCAAACTATGTTGACGCCCACCCCAAGCTGTGGAAGCGCAGAAAATTGTATTGACTCATCACCAACAGCCCGAGAAGAATCACCAACCCGACACCAATATTTGGAGCCAGATTAATCTGCGGCTTCGTTTCCGGATAAGGTGTGTTCATGTCGTCGCGAATTCGCGAATTCTGAATTCTGTTCTATTGACCTCGCTTCTTCCGGTGTGTTATAATTAAACCTCTTTGTGGTTAATAATTCGGCTTCGAAGTTTGGTCAGAAGGGATGCGATGAACCGGAAGTAGTCGACACCTTAACAATAAGTGAGGATTCTTTAAAATGAAAGTTAAAGCTTTAGCAGGAAGTCTTGCGGGTCTCGGATCTCTGATTGGCGGAGGCGCGTGCGCGGAGACAGTGTCGGATGTCATGCAGCCGCCTGCCGTTGTCGCAAGGGTACGGGGGGATTTCACGTTGGACGGAAAATTAGACAAAGCAGAATGGAAACGGGCTCCTATTCACTCGCTGTCGCTCCTCGACAGCAGTGCCAATCTTCCCGAGTTGTCGCGTACCAAGATAGTAGCCGATCCTTATGAGGGGGGGGTGTTCAGTTCCTTCTCGGAGAAAAGTTCCTGTACATTGGCATTGCCTTCGAAGACCACGACATCGTTGCGCAGGTCGCTCAGGATCAGGCTCATCTCTACGGCAGCGGCGATGTGGCTGAAGTCTTCATCAAAGCCGACAACGCACCGGGCTACTTCGAGTTGTACGTTTCACCGCTTGGTAACAAGACGAGCTTCTTTTTCCCTAGCCCCGGCTATGCGGGACTTCCCGAGTGTTTCTCGATCCCGTTGATGGAGGGGTTTGAGGTGAAGGCGAACGTGCAGGGTACGGTGAACGATTTCTGGGATATCGATAAAGGCTGGACGGCGGAGATGGCCATTCCGCTTGCTGGGCTTAAGGAAAAACTGGGTGTCGACTTTGCGCCTGGACAGTCGTGGCGCATTCTTGTTTCGCGCTACAATTATGGCTACACGATGCGGGCAAAGCAATTTTCATCATATCCTAAACTGCCGCAGGTCAATTACCACTTGATTGAATATTATTCGCCGATTATTTTTCAGGAAGAGACAGAAGAAAAATAGGGGTTTATGGTTGGCGCCGTTTTTTGTAGTCCTTCGGGGATGATCCGGTTTCGGCTCGGAACGCCTTGGAGAGGGCGAAGGGCGTTTCATACCCCACCTTCATCGCGATTTCCGTAAGCGTGTACGGGGTGAAGGCCAGGAGTTCAGCTTCCACTCGGAATCAGCAGTGTTGAACGAAGCGGATCCGCCCTCACAAAAAAGGACAACGTAGAAATCCGGAGCGGTACGTCCAATGGTATAAGGGGACGCAAGGTTGCTGATCCCTGCGCCATCAATGCCGTAGGTGCTCAGAATCCTCCCACCGTCTTCGGATGAGGCGAGAAAGCGCTCCCGGCAACGGGGCGGAATGAGAAGGGTATTGGAGATTGCTTCTTTCATTTTGGGGGGAGGGATTCAGCGAGGCGAGGCGTTGTGAACACCGTACGCAGGACGGGATATTTTTGGTCGGCTGGATGCCGTTCTGCGGGGTGTGTTCACACGTCCTCTTCGTGTTCGGCGATGCTTTTGCACCACACGTTCATGGCCAGGCATTTTTCACGGGTGAGTTCCTCTGGGTGGGTTTCATCCGGGAACGCAGAAAGGATGAGCAGACGCCCATCGTTGCAGAGGTCGAAGTATCGGCCTTTTGGTTTGAAAAAGGGCGGGAAGCCTTCCGGCTTCATAATAATGACTTGACCTGTTCCTGAGTCGAGTACAGCGCGGGCTACTTCCTTTTCCCCTGGGGAGAGGAATGGCGAGACGATGACCGCCCGGTTAGCCGCTTGTGGGACGAGGTCCTCACAAAGTTGCCGAACATCCTCCGGCGAAGCTCGGCGCGACACCTGCACATTGACGAGATGCGGACGGTCGAGCAGAAACAGGTTCCCATAGCCAGTCCAGTCGGGTCCTGCGGGTAGTCGTGGATGGGTGAGATGATTGATGCGCCGGAAGACGTCCGGGTTCGCCTGCCTGACGCAATAGCGGCGGGGGTTGTCGCCGATATAGCGGATGTAGGCATTGAGCGAGCCGCTGCGCCAGACGCAGAGATCGTGGTATCCCGGGTTCCAAACGGTGAAATTGGGATCGTCGCGCTGTTTTCGCAAGGCGCTGGTGACTTGCGATTTGAAGGCGCGGAGGGGGACGCCGACGCTCTGTGGCATTTGTTCCTGTACCCGCACAATTCCGTGCAGGTGGTCTGGCATGATTACGAGGGTACTGAGCCGCAGTTGGGGGTAGGTTTTCGGCATTGCGTGCCAGAGATCGTACACGAGCCATCCGTCGTGAGTGAGGGTGGAGCGGTTGTCGGCGCATGTTGCGAAAAGACGCTGGCGGTTGTGCGTCGTCATCGTGATCATGTAGAAGGCGGGCTGGCGATAGTCGCGGCCCTTGCAACGGAGGCCTTGCGGCCTCGGCGTGGCGTTGTGAACAACGCCCGCAGGACGGAAGGCCTCTGTTGTTTTTGGTTGCGTTTGCGGAACTTCGTACATGCGCTCACTTCCCCAGAATAAAGTGAGGAAATGGTAGCACATGAAGGCGATGCAGACAAGAGAGGTGTTGTGAACAACACCAGAGAACGCTAGACCCTACGCTTCGATCGCGGCCTTGGCGGTTTGGACAGCGCGGAGGCGGGCCATGTCGAACTTGGGGCTGCGGTCAAAGTTGATGACGCCGTTTTGCTCCTGGAAAACGTCGGTGAGTTGCGTATAGCAGTAGCCGAACATGCGCGGGTTTTGCAGCAGCACGTCGCAGAGTCCGGCGAAGCGTGCGTGGAATTCTTCCAGTGAAGTTGGGCGGTTGCCGTAGCCCCACGAATTGTCGCTGGACTTGGCGTTCGGGTTCCACCAGATGCCGCCGAATTCGCTGACAAAGTAAGGCTGTCCGTTATACGGGACACTGATGATTTTATGCTCATCCCACTGGTTAATGTACGGCTTGCCGTCCGTGAGGCCGGCGTGGTTCGCACGGAATTTTTCAACATCCTGTTCGTAGTCATGGCTGTCGTAGATGTCCGCTGTGGGAACGCGATGGGAATAGCCAGAGGCGTCGAGAACAGGGCGGGTACGGTCGGCCGCCTTCGTTGCGTGGAAGAGTCCCGTGGTGAGGTCGTCGAGCGCGAGCATGCCATCTTCGATTACCTGCGACGTTTCGTTGAGCGGGCACCAGCCGATAATCGACGGGTGACTATAATCGCGCAGCAGCACTTCTGCCCACTGCGCCATGAGCGCGGCGGCGGGCTGATGGACAAGGGGAAGCGTTCGGTCGATTTGGTGGCGCACACCCCAGTCGCCGAATTCGCCCCACACGAGGTAGCCCATGCGGTCGGCATGGTAGAGGAAACGCTCCTCGAAGACCTTCTGGTGGAGGCGAGCGGCATTGAAGCCGGCATCCATGGAGAGGCGAATGTCCTTAATGAGAGCCTCGTCGCTGGGGGCTGTCATGAGCCCGTCCGGGTAATACCCTTGGTCGAGTACCTGACGCTGGAAGAGGGATTTCCCGTTGATTTTGAAAGCAAAGCCGTCGAGGGTTATGGAACGCATGCCGGCGTAGGATTTGGCGCAGTCGATAACGCGACCATCTGCGGCCACGAGTTGAAGCGCGATGTCGTAGAGGAAGGCGTTCCCGGGTTCCCAGAGGCGTAGGCGATCAGCAGGAATCGGCAAGTCGAGCGTGGGCGCAAAATCTGCATCGGCGGGAACTTCGGCACGGCAGACTTCGCCCTTGGCGTCGAAAAGAACAGCGACGAGCTTTAGTCCGGCGGCGGGGCCGGTGAGGGGAACTTCGACGCGGAAGCGATTTGAGGTGAGTTCCGGCGTGATGCGCGGACGTTGCATCGACGTGGCAGGCAGGGGTTCGAGCCAGACGGTTTGCCAGATGCCTGTTGTGCGGGTGTAGTGACAGCCCGCATTTGCATAACCGCTCGATTGCTTGCCACACGGTTTTGCAGTCTTGTTATCATCGCGAGCACGGACGACGAGGGTGGCGGTTTCGCCCGCCTTGACGAGCGTACCGATTTCGGCGGAGAAGGGCGTAAAACCACCGCGATGGCGAACAACTTCGGTGTCGTTCACCCAAACGGTGGTGTCGTAATCACAGGCTTGGAAGTGGAGCAGGATGCGCGAGGTGTTCCAATTCGGTGGGATCGTTATTTCGCGGCGATACCAGACGGCGTTCATGAAGTCGGTATTTTCCACGCCAGAAAGTTTGGACTCTGGGCAGAACGGCACGGTAATGCTACCGGTGAGTGCGCGGTTGAGCAGACCGCGGTGGATGCCGCTATCGGCGTTGTCGATTTCGAACTGCCAGTCGCCATTGAGGCAGAGCCAGTTGGAGCGAACAAATTGTGGGCGGGGATATTCAGCGCGAGGAGTATGTTTCATAGAAGTATGAAGTATGAATGATGAATGATGAAGGGCGGGAATTCGTAATTCGTAATGGGTAGCTACACGCCTCGATGAGCTTGGCAACGTCGGAATCCCAGAAGATATGAGGGCGATTCGGATCATCCGCTTTCCAAGTTAGCTTCAGCGCGTCGATCCGCCCGGTTTCTTCGCAATGCTGGAATTCGACTGGAAGCGAAACCCTGCGGTTCGTTTCCATTTTCTTTTTCCAGAAACCGTCCGTGATCTGGATTTCACAAGGGGAGAAAGAAAGGGTGCTCGTCAAAGACTTGGATGCTTTTGTCATGGTGTTTTTCCGGTTGTGGTTCGGAGGGGTGCTTCGCTTCGTCGGTGGAAGTTGCGCACTATCATACACAACCTCCGGGGCGAAAGCCATTGCTTAGGCTTTCAGAAACATATCCAAAAATAACAAATACACTCCGCAGCTTCTTTTTGGGGCCGTAATCCATAATCGTAATCTGGCATTCCGTTGTCTAAGACTTTCGCGAAGAATTTTCCAGGATCTCTAATATCCGTGACGTCGGAAGAGTTGGTATTGTCTCGAGTTGTGAAATAAAGTAAGCTTGCACACATGAATCCGTTTTCACTCCTTGTCAAACCCTCTTCTGCCGATTGCAATCTGCGGTGCAAGTATTGCTTTTACCTCGACAGAGCGGAGCTTTATCCAGACTCCCGCAAACATCGCATGACGCCTGCCGTCCTGGAAAGCATGATCAAATCCTATCTGGGAACCGAGCAGCCTTGCTATTCATTTGGCTGGCAAGGTGGAGAGCCCACACTCATGGGGCTGGATTTTTATAAACAGGTGACGGATATGCAGTCGGCTTTCGGACGTCCTGGCTCCAGCGTGGCCAACGGCTTCCAAACGAACGGCGTCCTGCTTAATGACGACTGGGCCAAGCATTTCGCTCAATACCAGTTTCTTCTCGGTGTGAGCGTTGACGGACCGGCAAAGTTTCATGATCGATTCAGACGCGATATCGGTGGACGCGGCACGCATTCGCGTGTGCTGGAGGGCATCGGCGCATTGAAGCGCAATGGCGTCGAATACAATGTGCTGACACTCGTGAGTCAGTCGAACGTTGCCCATCCCGAGGAGGTGTACGATTACCTTTGCGGCATGGGCGTGGCGTTTCATCAGTATATTGAATGCGTGGAGTTCGACGAGCAAGGTAAGTTGCGTCCCTTCGCGATTACGGGAACGGAATGGGGCGCGTTCCTCTGTCGCATTTTCGACCGTTGGTATGCACACGACACGCGCCGTGTTTCCGTGCGGCTCTTCGACACGGTGCTCGCACAGATGGTTGACGGGGTCAGCAACACCTGCGCGGCGGGATGCAGTTGCGATCAATATTTCGTTGTTGAACACAATGGCGACGTCTATCCGTGTGACTTCAATGTCATGGAAGCGCTACGCCTCGGCAATGTGCAATCACTCACCTGGGCGGCAATGCAAGGATCGGAAACTTACAAGACTTTCGGTGCGGCCAAACGTCAGTGGAATGCGGCCTGCGATGTCTGTCCGTGGCTTCGCTATTGCCATGGGGATTGTCCTAAGAATCGACCGAGAAGGCAACCCGGAGTGCTGAGTCATCTCTGCGAAGGATGGAAGCGGTTTTACGCGCATGCCGTGCCGCGATTGGCATTGCTGGCTGACGAGATTCGGCGGATGCGCAGTATGCCCGGGGCAGGGCGATAGCCTCAACCCTCGATCGGTGCTACTGGCTTCGTTTCTTCACTGACGACTTTGCGTAGGAACTCTCGTGTGCGGTCATTTTTCGGATTGTTGAAAAGCACGGACGGCGGGCCTTCTTCGAGAATCACGCCGTTGTCGAGAAACAAGACGCGGTCTGCAACTTCGGAGGCGAAACGCATTTCGTGTGTTACGACGACCATGGTCATGTGCTCTTTGGCAAGATTTTTCATGACGGCCAGCACTTCGCCCACCATTTCTGGATCCAGTGCACTCGTGGGTTCGTCGAAGAGCATTACCTTGGGTTTCATCGCGAGGGAACGAACAATGGCGATGCGCTGCTTCTGTCCACCCGAGAGTTGGGAGGGAAAGACGTGCGCTTTGTCGGTGAGGCCGACGCGGGAGAGGAGGACCATGGCCTCTTTAATTGCGTCGGTACGTGTCATGCCGCGAACCTCGATCGGCGCTAGCACGATGTTGTCGAGCACGGTCATGTGCGGAAAGAGATTGAAGAGCTGGAACACCATGCCCATTTCGCTGCGATAGCGGTTGATGTTCTGCTCCTTAAGACGGTGGGGAATGCGTTTGTGGGTGCCGTCGGCGTGGATGGCACCGCCGGAAGTGATCTCCTCGCCCTCGAACCAGATGTGCCCTTTTGTGGGTTTCTCCAGGAGGTTCATGCAACGCAGGAGTGTGCTCTTGCCGGAGCCGGAGGGGCCGATGAGGACCACGACCTCGCCCGGATGGATTTGCGTATCAATGCCTCGGAGCACCTTGAGGCGTCCGAAGTTCTTTGTCAGGCCTTCGATCTTAAGCATGGGCTTGCAGTCTCCTTTCCAGCTTGCGGAGAAGGGAGGTGAAAATCATGACCAGCACAAGGTAGATCAGTGCAACGGCAAAAAACGGGAGAAAGGCCGAATAGGTTTGGCTGCGGATGATGTCGCCCCCTTTCGTGAGATCGGGCAAAGCGATATAGCCCGCCACGCTCGTTTCCTTGAGGAGCACAATGAACTCGTTGCCGAGAGCCGGAAGTACGTTTTTCACGGCCTGTGGCAGAATGATGAAGCGGAGGGTCTGCAAATAAGAAAGGCCGAGGCTTCGACCTGCTTCCATTTGGCCGGAGTCAATGGATGAGATGCCGCTACGGATGATTTCGGCCACGTAGGCACCGGAGTTCACACCGAACATGACTGCGGCGATGAACACCTTGTCGTAAAGCGGTTTCGCGAAGACGTTGAATGTTGCGAAGATCACAAAATAGCCGATCAGCAATTGAACGACCATCGGGGTGCCTCGGATCACCGTCAAATAGGTATTGCAGATGAAATTGAGGAAGCGCAGACGACCATGCTTGTCATGCGTTGAACGGATAATAGCGACAAGAAAGCCGAGGGCCGCGCCGATGAGGACTGCGAAAAACGCCACAAGGAGCGTCACCCACAATCCGTTCACGAAGTAGTGCCATCGACCGGCTTTGATAAAGTTGAGGTAGAACGCCTCTGAGAAAGACGTCCAGTGTGCCATCAACCAGTTATGTATCGTCGCCATCTTGTCTTGCAAATTATTTCTTAGCGTCGTCGGCAGATGGGGTGTCGTACTTCTGAATGATCTTCGCCAACTCGCCAGAATCCTTCAACTTCTGGATGACAGCATTGGCCGAGGCGAGGAGTTCAGGGTTCTTCTTGCTGATGGCAATGGCGTATTCTTCCTTGGTGAGCGGCTCACCGAGAATGATAATCGTGCTGTCCCTCGAAACGAACACGTGTGCCGGATCCTTGTCGCAGACGACCACATCGATTTTGCCACCCTTCATCGCGGCGACGGCCAGCGGTGGGTTGTCAAAGCGTTCGGGTTCCTGAATGTTTTCCGTGACGTAGGAGTCTCCGGTCGTGCCGGACTGCACCCCGATGCGCTTGCCTTTCAGGTCCGCGGGCGTCTTGATATCGGATCCGACGGGGATGATGATGACCTGTGCCGCTTCGTCGTTTCCTTGCTAATCCCTTGGGTGATTTTCCGACGCTCTTTACCTCCATGTTCATGCATGCTGGGTGGCTTCACCTAGGTGGAAACATGCTTTACTTGTGGATTTTTGGGGACAATGTGGAAGATCGTTTCGGGCCCATCAAGTTCATCCTCTTCTACTTACTTTGCGGGCTTGGGGCAACTTTTGCGCAATTGGCATTTAGCCTTGGATCAAATATACCGAATTTGGGTGCATCTGGAGCGATTGCGGGCGTACTCGGCGCTTACATTTTGCTGTTCCCAAAGGGAAAGATCAAAGTATTGCATCGCCAGCAAGTCATTCATGTGCCCGCGCTGATCGTCATAGGGGGCTGGATTGCTCTGCAGTTTTTTAGTGGCATTGGTTCTATTGCCGACACCGCGCAGACAGGTGGCGTCGCTTACATGGCTCACATCGGCGGGTTTGTAGCAGGGTTTGTGCTGACCTTTTTATTTCACGGAAGTCGTTTGGCGCTGGCGAAGGACTAAATCGCTGCGATGAGATTGCGCCGATACCGTGATTTGAAATCCCTCGCGTTCCGTAAGGGTGGGATTCAATTTAGTTGAATCCCACCCGTTCCGTAAAGAGAAAAGAGAAGAACTTTTGTGATGCCATTTTTTGGTATAATGCTGTATACTATTTTGAGTTGGAGCACGGTGGCGATTTTGTGCCATGTGTGCGCTGACGAGGAGATTGGTGCTGATGATAACGAAGCCGTTAATGCGTTCGACTCCCGAGGCGGAGGGTATTTCGTCGCGGGCTGTAGAATCCTTGCTGACGAACTTCTGCGCGATGAGTTCGCGTGGCGTTTTGATGCATGGCTATATGCTCTTGCGCCACGGAAAGGTTATTTCCGAAGGGCATTGGGCTCCGTATCCGAAGACTGCACCGCATCAGCTTTTTTCGTTGAGCAAGAGCTTCACGTCGTCCGCCATCGGCATTGCTCAGGGTGAGGGGCTTTTGTCGATCGACGATCGCCTTGTTGATTATTTCCCCGAGCTCATCACATCGGCCGTGTCTGAGCGGATGCGGCGGGTGACCCTCCGCAACCTGCTTACGATGGCTTCCGGCCATGGAAGTTGTGCGCTGGCTAAATATGGCGATGATAAGCCCGGTCGCGAGTGGGTGAAGCATTTCTTAGAGGATGAACTCCCTCTGGAGCCGGGCGTGAAGTTTGCCTATAATTCAGGCGCAACGTTTATGCTCTCGGCCGTCATTCAGAAGGTAACGGGTCTGAATTTGACGGATTATCTGAGGCCACGGCTCTTCGACCCGCTTGGTTTCGGCGCAGTCCAATGGGAGCGCAACCCCGACGGGATCGATATCGGTGGCTGGGGGCTTTGGCTGACGACGGAAGAGATCGCTGCATTCGCGCAACTTTGGCTTCAACATGGGATATGGAATGGCGTGCAACTCATTCCGCGCGATTATGTTGCGATGGCTTCGCGTCAACAGATTGAGAACGCGACGATTCCGTGGGGAGGGCCTGCGGACTGGTGTCAGGGCTATGGATTCCAGTTCTGGATGTGCCGCTACAATTGCTATCGTGGCGACGGCTATGCGGGGCAGATTGCGCTCATGATGCCGGAATATGACCTTGCGCTGGCGATCACCGCCGGCAGCAACGATATTCAGGCGGAGCTTGATGCGGTTTTTCAGAATCTCATCCCAGCAGTCCAGCACCGCGCACTTCCCGAAGATTCGGCTTCGCTCGCGTCGCTACGTGCCCTGGAGGCAGGACTTCGCGTTGAAATGGGGCCCCCGTCCGGTGCGACAGTCGTCTTCGTTCCCGAAGTCTACGCGATGGCGGAGAACTCGCTCGGGCTCAAGCGCATCCACGTTGCCCCCACTCCTTCAGGCGAGGCCGTTGCGTTGACGCTTGAGTACGCAGATAAAACGGCTGAGTTTCTGGCCGGATTTTCGAGCGAAATTGTGACAAAAACGGCCTTTGTCTACCGAGAACCCCTGGAGGTGGCGGCTCGGGCTTCGTGGATCTCCGGCAAGGAGCTCGTCGTGACGTTGCTTCCGATTGGAACGCCGAGTTTCTTCTCTCTGAAGTTTACGTTCGACGGGAGTAAGCTCACGTACCGCCAGAAGACGCCGCTTTGGTTTAAGCATGAGTCGCTATTGGATGAGCGTGCGAATGGAACAAGGGTTTGATTTTTCATGAGTAAGTCACCCCTCTCTTCCCGAGTTATCCGGAGAAGCCTGGATTCGTTCTATAAAGCGAACGTTTTATGGGCGGTTTACGGAATTTGTACCTACGGCGCGCTTTACACCGGTATGCTCCTTTCGTTGGGTATGAGTCAGGCGCAGATCGGTTTGTTCGCGGCGGTTCCGATGGTTACGCTACCTGTGCAGATAATCGGCGCTGTTTTGCAGCAACGTTATTTCAATCGAAAGCGATTCTGGGTAGTGGCACTAAGCTTCTATCTTCTGATGTTCGCCTTGCTGGCCTTGCTGGTCGCGGTTTGGCCCGTGCTAAAACCGGCGACTGCGGTTCTGCTTTTTGCAGGGATTTTGACCTTGGCGTATATCGGATTCCAGCTTCACCGGCCGGTGCAACTGGCTTGGCAGACGGATATTGTGCCAGATCGCGACGTGAGCGTGTTCTGGAACCGACTCACGGCGCAGGGGATGGTCGCGAGCGTGGCCGCAGGCTTCGTCATGGGCTGGGTAGCCGACAAGCTCGGGCGTGATAACCGGATGACTTTTGTCTACATCCTCGGGTTCAGCCTTTTTTTTGCAGCGATGTCGCTGAGAATTAACTCGCGGGTTCCCGATCCTGATCCTGACCCACGCGCTGATGGCGGTATTCTCAAGAGTATCATGACCGTGCTGAAGAACAGCAACTTTCGAAGGCTATCAGCCATTTTTTCAATTCAATCGATCTCGGGATGGCTTTGTGCAGCCTTTATCTTTGTGCATCTGCAACGGACTATGGGATTTACCATGGTGCAAATGCAGATTCTCGCTGGCATCAGTTGTACCGTCAGTTTTGCGGCGGGTCGCCTTTTCGGGATCGTGGGCAAGCACTACGGGCGCAAACCCGTTCTGCTCATCTGCACGCTTGTGAAAAGCATCGAATTTATTTTGTGGGGCGCGATGCGCCCAGGGGATCATTGGCTTGATCTTGCGGTTCGGCAGGCGAGCACCTCGATCTTGGGCGATTGGGCGAGTTTACCGGTGGGATTTGCCGGTGCGATACCGGTTTTTATCTTGGGCGGTTTCGTCAATGTCGGCATTGCCTCGATGCAACTTGCGTTCATGCGCAACATCGGCACGCGGCACAATCAGACGCTGGCCATAAGTTTGTTTCTGTCGCTCTCTGGCGTTGTCGGCGGTGTGGTCGCGGCTATGAGCGGATGGTTTTTCAAGTTGCTGGCTACGCCGGGATTCGGTCCAGACGGCCTTCGGCATCTGGCGGGTGGCCTCGGGTTGACGCCGTTTAACATTCTCGCCCTTGCTGGCGCAGTCGGCTATGCGATCTGTGCGTTCTTCATCCGTTTCCTGCGCGAGGACGGGGCGGCGCCGACGATGCATGTGGTGCGCATGTTGCTCGCTAATAATCCTGTGCGGGGTGTCTACCACGCTCAATCGCTCGCCAACTCCCTCACGGAAGCGACGCGGATGGATATTCTCAGTCATGCCCGAGGTGGGCTGGTGGAAGGGGAACTCGTGCGCGGACTCTACAGTTGCTCTTCGCAGGTGCGTGACGGCGCCATGCGAAACCTCGCCAGTATGGGAGTCGAGATGGAAGTGGCTGTGGCGGAAGAGCTTGTTAAGATATTAGGCCTGCCCGAACTCGGCCTACAAGTCGAGGCTGCCAAGGCGCTAGGCCGGAACCGCTATAAGCCAGCACTACCCCAGTTGATCGCTTTTTTTGACAATGCGGATGCAAATCTCGCCGCCGCATCGATTTACGCCGTCGGGCTGATCGGCGACAAGTCGGTCTTGCCGGACCTGCGTCGTGTGCTCGAACTTGAGGAAGCACTTCCGGTAGAGAAGGCGCAGGCGGCCGAATCCCTGAGTCGGCTCTGTGATCCTAGTGACGCCAGACTCATCTTTTCGGCTTTCACGCAAAACACGAATCCAGTGCTTCTTACCCAGTGTTTGGTGTCGATTTGCCGTTGCATGGAGGATGGGCCTCATGTTTACAAGGTCTTTGAGGCAGAATTCCGAAACCCAGGAACCCTCATCGTCTCGCTTTTTGAATCCATTGCCCAGCGGTGGCAGGGTCTGGACATTGACACCATGGTGGACAGCCTCGACGGTGGGCGTTTCCACGAGGTGGCGACCTCGGCGATTTCGCCTGCGATCGAGTTCTGCCTGCCCTGCGCCCGCCCGCCCGACGTTGCGCCAACGAATTTCCTCAAATCGCAGTTCCTTGAAAACGGAAGTTTTAGGGATGATCGGCTGGAAGGTGACGATTACGTGGCCACAAGCTTATGGCTCCAGCTCAGACTTTGGGCGTATCTCGAATATGCGGAGGGGGATCAGGATCGATTTGTTCTCCTGACGATTCTTTTCCTTTCTGATCGCCTCGCGAAGCGCCTCGACCCCAAACACCCACGCGCACGGCTTGGATAGAGAACGTCCCTACCGTAATGTCAGGTTTTCCTTCGTACCCTTCGACGTGCACGTCTTAGAGGTCGATAATTGGATAAGAAAAATTCTTACTATTATCCACCAATTTTTGTTTTCGCCCCTTGTTTGTCACATCCTTTTGTGCTAATATCTGTAACTCGTCTGGTACTGGGTTCGGGTCTACCCTTTGAGCCAAGGCTCCCAAGAGGAACGCATATCATGATCAAATCCAAAAAATTTAAGGGTTTCTACCGCATCATCTTTGCGGTTAGTTGTGTATTGGCTCTTTTTTCAGGTTCGTTTTCTGGCTCAGCGCAAGGAGCGACCCCTGCAGCGATACCTGTGTTCCCAACGGCTGCTTTTAGCCAGTTGAATTCTGGGTCCTCTCCGAACCGCGTTTTCACAACAGCCCTCCATATCTTCGCTTTAGACGCGTCTGACAAAAAAATAACCGTTTGGAAGAAGACGTTTCTCGGAACTCAATTGCGGCAATTTTCCGGTGTTGCGGATGTCGCGAATGGAGGAGGTGCCAAGGGTTTCCAATTTGCCTCGCCCTACGGCTTGGCGAAGCACCCCTCGCAGAATATCATCGCGGTAACCGATAAAGGCGTGAGTGCTCAGCGGGTCTCGTTCTACTCGTATACCGAGACGACCAATCAGGTTCTCTTCACTTATCTCGGATCCTATAAGGGTGGGAGTGTCGCTAATCCCGCAGATGTGGCTTTCTTTTCGAATGGCGATGTCGCTGTCTGCGGAAACCGGTCGAATGGTCTCTTTGCGTACGTTCTCAAGTTGACAGGGTCTTATTCGAGTCTGTCGGCGACGGGCTCTGACCTCTACTATAAAACGGTTGGAACGGCAGACGGGCTCGACATCGATCAGGTCACGGGCAATATTTTCATCGCCAGTGCCTCGGATCATTGTATCTATGAGCATAACGGAACGTCCGTCGTACGAACGTACGGTATTTCTGGAACGGCGGGCTCGGCCATCGGCTACCTGAATGCGCCTACTGACGTTTTCGTCTGGAGGGGGAACTCCTTTGCCCCGAAGGTGGTGGTGGCGGATCAGAACAACAATCGGGTGACGATTTTGAACCTTTCGTCGAACAATCAGGTTTTCAAAACAATCGGCGGTCCTGGAACCCAAGCGGGGCAGTTCAGCAAGCCCTACAGCGTTTACGTAGCTGGTGAGATTACGGTTGCTGACACGGTGAACCGCAGAGTCCAGCTCTTTAGCATGGACATGACGAATCTTGATAGCGATGGCGACGGCATTCCAGACACGTGGGAAACCGCGCATGGCCTGAATCCGCTTGACCCCGCTGACGGACCACAAGATCCTGATGGCGACGGTTTGAGCAATTTGCGTGAATATGGGCTGGGAACCAATCCTCATGTCGCCGATACGGATGGCGATGGCTTCAGCGATGGGTATGAATTTTTGGTTTTACATTCAGATCCGCTCGATCCGAATAGTCCGGGAACGAACTCAATAACCATTTTAGGAAATGCCACGAATTATCTGGAATCGTCTTCTGCGACGCGGAATGTTACCGTGTTTCTCGGATCGATTTCTGGGTCAACCGTAACGCTGAACATCTCCGGATATATCCCGGGCGCGGTTCAAGGGCCAGCGACGCTGGCCATCCCTGCGGGAACGAATTCCGCTGTTTTTGCGTTTAAAACCTTAAATGGGTCGACGAACTGCACGCTCTCATTCACACAAAGTTTCCCCCCAGCGTATTCACCGACGAGCTTCTCCTTCTCGGTACTGAACGTGGCTCCGACGATTACCAACGCAACAGCAACCGCGTACACGGTCTCTGCCGGAGAAAGCCTCGCGTTGACCGGGGTGGCCACCGACCCTTCGGCCGATGTGCTGACCTATACGTGGACCTTCAACGATGGCTCGCCAACGCATACGGGCGCGGTAGCCACCAATACCTTTGCGACGATTGGGGTTGTCACCGTCACACTGACCGTGACCGATCCTGATGGAGGTTCCGATAGCGAGACCTTCGACGTGACCGTCGAAAGCGGCGATGTTCCGACCATTGATTTCACAGCCATTGACACGGAATCGGTCACGTTTAAGATTCCCACGGTGGCAAAAGATAATTCATTCATCGTCAAGATCGCCCCCGTGCTTTCGTCCGACGAGAACGATTGGGATAACTGGCTAAGGATATCGTCTACCAATATCATGGTGGGCGGTAGTTTTAGCGAGACCATGCTGATGGCTCCTTCCAACGCTGTTGATGTCGTGTCCGCAGATCTTATGGACGGTTATACCTACATCACATTCGACATCGCCTGGCCTTTTAACAACTATACCAATCTTTTCTTCAAGGTTCTGCTGCCTAGCACAGGACCGTGAGTATCAACACCGGCTCACGCTGATCAATTTCAAGAATAACGAACAAAAGGAATAAAAATGAAGACACTAAATTTAACAAACATCATCATGGTTTCCGTCCTCATCTGCGCAGGTTCTGCTTTTGCGCAGGAAGCAGCAAAGGCTCCGGCAGATGAAACAGCTAAGACCCCTGAAAAAGTGATCGTGACACCCGTTGCAAATGCAACGGTTGAGGTTGCAGCTAAGAACGCCGAAGAAGTGATCGTAGTCCCGAGCTCACAGGAAGAAGCCGTTGCGGAAATTGAGGCGTCACGCCGCGTGATCATGGAGATGAAGGCGCCTCGCGATCAGCACATGGCCGTCGCTGGCGAAATTTCGAAACAAATCGAAGCTAGGCGGAAGGCGATAGCGGAGAAAAATGAAGACGCAGCCAAGCTCACGACCGAGATTGCTGAACTGGATAAAACCTTGCAAGAGAAAATTGTGGCACTCCAAGCGATTTTCGATGCCGACGAAGCGCTTGCGAAGCTTCAAGTTAAGATGCAAGAAGTACGCGATGACTTCGGTAAAAGCCAGTTGAAATTACGCGAAGAAATTTCCCGACAGCACCATGAACGCCGCTTGGCCATGGAAGCTGCGCAGCAGAAGCAAGCTGCAGAGCAAAAGGAAGCTGCCGCGAAAACGGATAATGCCGCCGCGAAGACGGATGAAGTCACGAAAGAAAAAGCCGGTCAATAAATTTTAAAGTTCTAGTACGATTAATCTAAAACTGAAGAAAAATAAGCAGGCATGGACTCGGAAGATCGTGACATTTCTGCGAAAGGTAATACAATGAAACATTTTTTTAAGACGATGTTCAAATCAAGCCTCGTTGGGCTTTTATGCCTAGGTGCGATGACCGCGACCGCCCAGATTCAGGCCGTGCAAATCTACCCCTTTGCCGATACAGCCGCTAGCGGCACGATCCTCACATCCGAAACGGGTGAATCGATTTTTATCGATGTCGAATTTGACGAAACAATTTTCGATTTTACAGCCAGTACACCCCTCAGACCCACCCTGTCCTTCACGATCGGCAGTATGGCGAAGACCGCGCAGTTTGCCGCTGTTTATGCGAACTTCATGACGTTTCGCTACTTCCCAACCGCTGATGATTTTGGCACGGGGCTGAAGATAAAGGACGCGCCTAACCCATCGGCTCGTATTCTGATTAATATGCCGGCGGGTTTGACGATCCGGAATGTCAGCGCAACGAAGACACTCCTCGCAGGGAACCAGTATGCCCAATCTGTTGCAACGCTGGCAAACGCAATGGCTTCCAACCAAGCTATCGGAATCAACCTTTTCAAGATAGAGAATGCCAACGGAGCCGGAATCACGATCAACCGCGGCAGTTCTCAAACCATCACAGTCAGTCGACCAGCCATCGCTTCTGCAAACACCACCAACATCAAGTTGCTTAGCCTGAGCGCAGACCCTGCAATTGCAACGGTTGCTCCGTCGGCGCAGACCCTCAACGGCGGTAGTGCCTCCTGTAACTTCATCATTACTGGCGTGGCTCCTGGAGCCACCTCAGTCAGAATCTATTCGCAAGACCACCCCACCGAATTTGTAGTTATTCCTGTCACCGTCACGCTTTCCGGTACCGAAAGGGCCATTACTTTCTCGCCTACCGAGCTGCTTGTGCCCGAAAATGCCACAAGCCCGAGACAATGGGTTAAGGTTTCCGTTGGAATTGCGCCCACCACGCCGCTGACGCTCAACGTCACCAAGTCTGGACTTAATGCAAATCAGTTGCTTTGTGGAACGACGTTAACAATCGCGGCCAACTCGACCTCTGCTTATTTCCCCATTGATACGCCGGACGGTGACGTTAATGCCATTTTGACCTTTACCGACCCGTCCGCAGCGTATAATCCTGCCAACTTCCTGATTGTTGTCGACAACGTCGAGCCAACGATTGTTCTTCCTGTCTCCACGCTTGACCCCGCCTCGGGGCAGTTGACGGCTACCATGACCGTGGTGGTGGGCGAAACGTTGACGTTGACGGCGGCGGCGAGCGATCCTGCTGGAACCAACGACGTGATCAGCTACTCTTGGACTTATGATCTCAATGGGGTGCAGACCACGGTCTATGGCAAGACGGCATCGTTCGTATTCGATAAAGACAGCACGATTGTATTGAATGCTTGGGATGAGGATGGAGGTATAGCTGTACCGCTTTATATCTCAATCAAGGTAGAAACGGGTGCGCTCCTGACAGTGACAGCACGCAACGAGCCGACCCTTGCAGGTTCCGGAACGGGTACTTTCCGTTATCTGGATCCTTCGAACCGAGTCTGGACTGCCGCGAATCCAAGTCAACGCTTCAGCGCGGCATACGAGAAAAACGGTGTCCGCATTCGTGCGATCCCCGATGCGGGTAATTACCTGTTTACATGGCTTGCTGATGATGACGTGTTGACGCCGAAAGCAGCCTATAACATGCCGACCTTGATCTCGGATGTTACGATTAAGCTCGCTGAGGCGGTAGAAGTCCAGCACCTCTTTAGTAAAGAGTTCTATGTTGGAATCGACGGATTTGGCGATGTCGACGGAGACGGCCTGAGCGATAAGTGGGAGGCGATCTGGTTTGGAGTTATGACTTCGGACAATCTCGGACAAACGGCGAGCACCGACCCCAAAGGGGACAAGGGTGCCGAGGGCAATGTGGATGGAGACTATCTGCCGCTGGCTGGGCTAACGGCCATCCCCAATATCCTTCCTGTCGGTGGGCAGGTGTTGGTTTATCGATATCCGATCACGGATCATGGCGGTGCTGGCTGGAACTGGACGGGCTATCTTCCCAACGTAAAGAATCCATTCACAAGCATTATCGAGTACCGAGGCCTCTTAGAAGATCGTGGGCTGGGTGACGGATGGGTGCGCTATGCGATGGCGATGCCAGTCGCGGCAAGTCCGCTTCGTGGCAATGACCCAGCAACGGACCCCAACATCGTCGACACCGATGCAGACCAAATGAACGATGGGTGGGAGTACTATTTCTGGACGACGATTATGTACGAGGTCAATGCTACGAACAATTGGCGTGCGTTTGATCCTTCGTTTAACTTCTACGACGCAGTGGATTCCTCAACGGCCGGCCTGCCACTACTGAATTTAGGCATGCCCGACCAGAGTGTCACCAATGCGCTGCCTAACGCT
>JBBQIY010000002.1:0-18911 GCA_038325415.1 Kiritimatiellia bacterium | reverse complement strand
GGGCTACCACCGGCCAGGTTCGCGAACGCCATGATCATACCTTGCACCGTACCGAGAAGCCCGAGCATCGGCGCAATGTTGGCATCGACGGATAGCCAGGTGAGCCGCTGGTTCATGCGTTCGACCTCAAGGTCGGCCGCCGTGCTGATGGCCTCCTGGATGACTTCAAAGCCTTCCTCCACGTGCGAAAAGCCTGCGGAGAGAATGCTGGCCATCGGGGTTGGGTCGTTTTCGCAGAACTGAAGCGCCTTCACCACGTCGCCTTCCTTCATAGCAGCCTCCACGCTGTTCGTGAGCGTCTCTGGCATGATCTTGGAGGGGCGAATCAAAATGCTGAGCTGCACAACCAAATAGATGTAGAACCCACCGGCACTGAAAAGGGCGACCCACAAGAGGAAGCCTAACGTACCAGATCCCGTCAACACCGTCCAGAATTTACTCTCTCCTGACTTCTGCGTCGCCGCAGCCGTTGTCGCCGCCATGTCGCTATCCGTATTTTCCACGATGGCGTTAGCGCCAGCGGCGGGGACAGGATCCTGCGCAAAAGAGGCCTGTGTGGTTGCCAGCATAATGCCAGCCGCAACGAGAGACAAAACTAACGATTTCTTCATGGTTTATTTTCTTTCCAGATCTTTTATGTTCTTTTTGTTATGACTGTTTGATGCCCAAGGGCTTTCCTGAAATTAATTTCCGCGCAATTTGCGAGCGAACTCGCTGTTTCTATGTTTCGTGAGAAGCGTCTGACGCATGCGTTCGGCGTACGTGGCCTGACGCAATTCATCAAAGGCGAGAGATGCCTTGTAGAGGGCCTCGGCGTTTGCATCTTTCTCCTGCGTATAGAGCAACGCGCAACGTAGATAACCGTCCTTGAGGGCATCCCGTGTGCGGCCGGCCTTCTTCAGTGAATCTCCGCGTGCAATAAGTGCCTGCGCCGCGATGGAACGCGGAGCCGAGGTGATCGCTTCGGCAATCATTTTGTCAAGATTACCACCTGAAGTTTTTCCTGTCGCAAGCAGTGCCGACCAGTAAACGGGAGCCATTTGTGAAAGGGATGCAGCGGCAGGATTATCTTGGGTAACCTTTTCGCAAACCTTGATCGCCTCTTCCGGCTTGCCCTTCTTCATATAGAGGGTCGCCGCGTAATAGGCGGCCCTCTCATCATATTCAAGCATCTTGTATTCGTCGACAATCTGTAGGAGCTTTGGAAGCGCTGCATCTGGGTTCTTATAAACCAACTGCTCTAATTCCTTCCAGTCAGCCGGAGGAGCAACCTGCTTACGGAGAATCTCCGATGGGTCCACTTGCTGCTCCATGGCTTGGCCGCCAACGCCACGGATAATCATGTATTTCTTGCTGGCGGGCATCCAGCGCAACTTGCACTCGATGACGCCACTACTGAGCTCGACTTTCGCCGGGACATCGGCCCGAGCGACCGAAAAAGCCCCACAACATAGCATCGCCAACGCGGCGGCACTTAAAACGCTTCTGGTGTTCATTTTGCTAACTCCTGTTTTCTTTGAAATTGTTTGCTTGCTTCTCGACCGAATTTACTTTCCCGTAGCCAAACCGATATCAGCTTCGGTAAGACTTGCTCGAATGTCGGTGATGAACTTTCCGTTCGGGAAAAGTGCGAGATACTCTTCGCAGTCCGATTTTACGTCGGCATAAACCAGCGTTCCATCCGAATATTTCTTCATTTCCAGCGTCAGTTTGATCGACTGACGATACGCGAGCTCAAGCGGCGGGAATATCTCTGCATTCTTCTTATCGGCTGCCATCACGAACTGCTGATAGTGGGAAGCCGCTTCTCCGAGATACCGACTGACAAGATCCGGGTTGTTGTACTTGCGCTCAACTTCTATTTTGGTTTCCAAGATGCGCCCAACCTCGATCTCGATTTCTGCTAGGTCCTTCGCACTCTTCTTGTACTGCTTCACCGCACGGATGGCGACGATGGCGCGGTTGAAGAGCTTGACTCGGTTATATCGGTCTGTCTCATCGAAAGCAGCCTGCGCTGCGGCCTTGGACAACAAGAGGTTGGCGTCGAGGATTTTGTAGGAGGTTGGATTCGCTACGATGAACTTGTCGAGCGCATCGGCTGCCACCGTATATTGCTTCTGGGCGACAAGAATTTCGGCCAGTCCCAACTCTGCTGGAATGGTGATCGTGGCTTGCCCTGCGGCACCCTTGACTGCCAGAGAAAATCCTTCGCGTGCAAGGTCGTATTCTTGAGATTTGAGGAGCTCTTCCGCCGCAGAAAGCATCTGAGACGCCGAATACTTGCCGCTGTCGCCAAACATTTTCTTCAGCACTTCTACGCCTTCGCGCCTGAATCCAAGTTCGATCAGCGTACGACCTCTCAAGAAGTAAGCGTTCTTGGCTTGTTCAGACTCGGGGAACTCGGCACTCAAGCGAGTGAAAAGGGTATCTGCTTTCTTCATGTTCTCTTCAAGCTGCTTCGGATCCTCGGTCTTCATCGTAGACCAGAGTGACCCCATCTGCATGAGAACGGCGGGTGCCGTTTCAGACTTCGGGTATTGCGTCAGAAGTGCTTCGTAACTATCGATGGCCTTCTTCTTCAGATCCGAGAGTTTATCTGCGGGTTGCGTAATCGCCGTGAGCGTGTAGGCTCGGTCGAAAAGAGCACCTTGGAGAATACTATCGTTCTTGTCCTTCTCTTCTTTATTGCCTTCATACTGAGATCGCGTGTCTGCACCGAGAAGCTTAATGATCTTGCCGAACTCGTTGACACAACTCACCAGCATCTGGTTGGCCTTCTTAATACCGTCCATCGCCGCCGCGAGTGGGTCGGCGGGAGCGGTCACGCCTTCGGCGGGTGCAGCTACCCCTTCGGCGAGACCGGCTGTTCCTCCGACGGGAGCCACCTGCGGCTCCGCACGGCGAGCCTCGTCAAACTTCAAATTAGCCGCCTTGAGCTGCCGAAGCGCCTCGGTGCGATTGAGGCGTGCCAGCATGTACATTCCCGTCACCAGACCCTGGCCCGGCTTGTCGCGAGCCGCCATGCGCTCAACGTAGGCCTGTCTAACCTTGGTTTCGTTCTCAACGTCGCCCAATTTGGAATAGCAATCGGCCAACCGCATCATGGCATCGTAGGAAATCGGAGACTTTGAATAGAAGTCCATGAGCGTCTTATAACGCGGCGCGGCTCCGGCATAGTCTTCTGCCCGATAGAGGGTTTCGGCTGACGACATGAGTACAGGGGCGGCGAGCGTGTGCTCAGGATAGAGCTCAAAGAAGATCTGATACGTCGCATCGCGCTCGGCGAGTTGATTGCGCTCGCCGTAGAATTCCGCAATCCGGCGGAGCTCATCCCCCGCCTTGGTCATGCCCAGCGTTCCCGACTTGCAGAAACGCTCGGCGAGACTACCAATAATCGTCTCCGCGCAAAGATCTGAATAGAGTTTTGCGTCGGCCTCTTGGTTGTCGCCGAGCTGGATGTACGACCGAGCGAACTCGCTCAACGCATCAATCGACTCGGGGATTGCCTCGGGGAACTGATTGAGAACGATGGCAAAGGCCTCCACGGCCTTCTCGAACTGAGATTGATTGAAGAGCATACGGGCATTCGCAAACTGTTTTTCAGCAATGATCCTGCGCTGTTCGGGAGTAATGTCAATCTGGATATCCTTGACATTAAACTTATCTTTCAGGATCGACTGGATGACTTCCGAACGGGTCAGCGCATCAGGTGCCCACGACGTGGAGGGGTACTTGACATAGACGTTAACCATCTCATTAAGAGCGTTGACCAGAAGGTCGGCCGCCTTCTTCATATCAACGGGTTCTGCGGCCAGCAACTTTTCGGCCGCATCTTGCATCATGCCGCCCATCAAATAACGGCATTCCGCGATGGGGCTCAGCCGAGACAAGTCCTCGCCAGTCTCACGAGACAGCTGCAGAAGCTGGCTGTCGATGTTCTTGAGCTGAGGCATGTACTGCTTCACCAGTTTGTTAGCCGCGTCAAGATTGCCCTTGATGACTTCAATCTGAGCCAACAGCACGATGCCGCGACCGAACCAGAGGTCTTGGACCCACATCAAATCTTCGGTACTCTTCTTGGCCTTCGCCAACATCGCGGTCAGATCCGCACCTGGCTTCATGTCCGCCGTGAGCCGCACCATGAGTTGTGCCGCCTCGAACTGAACCTGACGCTTCATCTCGCTCTCCAGCTTCAAGCCCATGAGGTCTTCGTAAGCCTTCAAGGCCTCCTTGTCTTGATTAAGGAAAAGAAGCATTTGTGCATACTTGTAATACGACTCCATGTAGAAGGGAGCAATCGCCTCGGGCGGCTTTGCCTTATATTTTTCAAAGAAGCCCTTATAGATCCCTAACGCCTCGGGATACTTACCGTAGGCATAAAAAAAATCCGCCAACGTCAGCTTCATCACCCAGACTTCTGGCAACTCCGGATTGGGCTCCTTCGCAATCATGGCCTTGGCTTCGTCAAACTTCCCCTGCCCAAGCAACAGTTCCAAGCGAACCTTCTTAAAGACGATCTTTGCTTCAGGAAACTTCGCCACGACATCATTCATCACCAATTCAGCGTAGTCGGGCATCCTCGCATCGCTCAAGGCCGCGATATAGTTCAGCTCTATTTCAAGTAATGCATTGGGCCGAGTCCCCTGCGCAGAAGCCGAGACTACCAGCATCGTTGAAACTATCGCCGTCAGAATCCGCAGCCGACTGCTCCATCCATCTAAAATTGTTCGCATAGCGTTCCCCTGATGATCGGTTGACTTCATTCTGCTACTCCCATGAAGTTCCTTTCATTTTAGCAGACGAGAGCTCCGGACGCAAGAGCGCATACAAATAAAAAATGCAGCGTGTTTTGCTGTATGCACTGTATTTTGGTATTGTAAACGGACGCAAGGCATGATACCCTTTTTGCCAGTTCAATTTATATGTCTGGCTGCACATTCACAGTCAGATCGGTTTACTCATTGGAAGGGATGGTATGAAAAATTTCCACAGGTTTGGAAAAATCGTCATGGCGTTAGCTGTGGCCGCAACTGTATCGGCTTCTTTTGCACAAGAAAAAGCGGAAACGCAAGATAAAAACGGGGCTCTCGAAAACCCCGATTTTGGACGTTGGTACATCAGCCCCGGCATCGGCGTAACTAAATTCGAAGGCGACTACCCGCTTATGGACGGTATGTTCTACACGTTCCGACTCGGCTATGACTACAGCGAATGGTGGACGCTTGAAGGCAGCCTCCTTTTCGCACCGAGCCTCGACGAGCATCTTGGCGCTAAACCTTATATCTATCAGGACGAAGATCGTGTCTGGAGAGAGCACGACAAGCCGTATAATTACTCCAAGGGCGACACGTTCTTCGGCGACACGTGGATGACACAGCTCTTCGGCGATGCGCTTTTCCACCTCTCGCGCCTTGACCGGATCGATCCTTACCTCACGTTCGGCGCCGGCTTGACCGTCTTTGGCGAGGATCTAACGGGCGACGGACCGCTTTCAGTGGCGATCCGCGGCGGTGGTGGGATCATGTACCACCTGAGTGACGCTTGGAGCCTGCGCGCCGATACTCGCATCAATCTCGCGGGAATGAACACCGAATTCAACCAGACCATCGACCTCGGCTTCGTTTACCGCTTTACCGCCGACCAGATCGCCGATGACCCCCTCATCCAGGTCGCCATCGACTCCGATGGTGATGGCCTCACCGATGATGAAGAAGTCAACATCTACAAGACCGACCCGAACAATCCGGACACGGACGGCGATGAACTCCTTGACGGCGAGGAAGTCCATGTCTACAAGACCGACCCCCTCAACCCCGACACCGATGGCGATGGCCTCAAGGACGGAGCAGAGGTTAAGCGCTACAAGACTGACCCGCTCAACCCCGATACGGATGCTGATGGCCTTACCGATGGCGACGAAGTTCTGAAGTATAAAACCGACCCGCTCAACCCCGATACGGATGGCGATGGACTCAAGGACGGCGAAGAAGTCTTCACCTATAAGACCGATCCCCTTAATCCCGACACCGATGGCGATGGCCTCACGGATGGCGATGAAGTTCACAAGTACAATACCGACCCACTCAACCCCGACACCGATTTCGATCTCCTCTCCGATGGCGCCGAAGTCCTCAAATATAAGACCAACCCCCTCGACTCGGATACGGACGATGGCGGCGTGCGCGACGGGCATGAAGTGCTCTACGATAACACCGACCCCCTCGTGGGAGCCGACGACCTTCTCTTCTTCGAACTCAACATCCTGTTCGATACCGACAAGAGCATCATCAAACCCGAATTCTCCCCGCAGCTCGACAAAGTCGCCGCAGTCATGCTCGATAATCCTTCGTCCACGGCCATCATCGAAGGCCATGCAGACAAGCGTCTGAGTTCGAACCGCAAGTACAACCTCAAGCTCTCCGCCGACCGCGCCAAGGCTGTGCTCAACTACCTGAAGGCCAAAGGCATCGCTGGCACTCGCCTCGAATCGATTGGATATGGATTCGACCACCCGAAAGTCCAGCACGATCTGGTCAACGGCACCCTCGCCAACCGTCGCGTAGAAGTCTATATCGACGGTGCGATTAAGGCAAAAGCGAAATACGTCAACCCCTCCAAGTAAAGGGCTGACGACTCTAAAAGGGGGGGCGGATTGACAAACCCGCCCCCTTTTTCGTCTTCAGAACACGCGAGCTATGCGCATCTTACACCGCTACATCGCCTCAAGCTTCTTTGCCACGTTCATCATGGCGCTTCTCGTCCTGAGCTTCGTCATGTCGGTAGGGCTTTTGTTCAAGGTCACGCAATACATTGCGCGCGGTATGTCGTTTTCCATTGTTTGGGACTTCCTCTGGGAAGGCATCCCCACCACCCTGTCCTATTCCATTCCAATCGCCGCACTCGTCAGCGCGCTACTGGTATTCGGCCGACTCTCGTCAGACAGCGAAATTAGTGCCATGCGAGCCGGTGGCATCAGCCTCACCCAAATCATGCACACCCCCGTGCTCATCGCCCTGTTGCTCTCCATTTTCTGCCTTTATCTTAACAACAATGTTTCTCCAGACAGTGCGTATGTCCGCTCGTCGATGCGCAGACAGCTCAAAGCTTCCGATGTGACAGCACTGATCGAGCCAGGCAAATACGTTGAAATTGGCAACCATTCCGTTTATGTCGGCAGACGCGAGGACGGCAAACTCATAGATCTCCGCATCACAGAAACCACAAAAAGAGGCAATACCAAGGAAATCCGGGCCCGCGAAGCCATCCTCTTCTCGACAAATGACGTCGCCACGCTCGACATGAGGGACGTCACCGTGGATCCGATACAAGAGGGTCAAACCGGGAGTGGAAAAGCCGACCGTGTGGTGTATACGATCGGTAACCTCGAAAAAAATTCCGATAAATCCGACTCGATCCGTCCTAGGAGAGTTAAGGACAAGTTTACGTGGATGCTTTTTAAAGACCTCGCCATCGCCAACGAGTTTCCGCCCATTACCGAAAAGGGCAAAGAGGACATTTCACGAGCCCTCGTTGAAATTAATTACCGAATCTGCTTTTCCCTCGCCTGCGTTTGCTTCGTTATGGTGGGTATTCCCCTCGGCATCCAGCAAAACCGAAAGGAATCCTCCGCTGGTATCGGCATCAGCCTCGGCATCGCCGGAGGGTTCTACCTCTTTTGCATGGCCGCCCAGTCGCTTGCCAAAAACCCTATCTATCACGCACACTATATCGTCTGGATTCCTGTTATCATCTGTGTCGTGACCAGCATCGTGTTCACCGCCAAAAATAACTAAGAAGTCGCTAGTGGCTAGTTGCTAGTCGCTAGAAGGAAATTGAACCCCTACGCCCTACTCCCTCTCTCTTGACCCCATGAACAGCACCTTTCTCAATCAAATTCTTGAGCACCCGCTCATCTTCGACGGTGCGATGGGAACCATGATCTACCAGCGAGGCGTATTCCTGAACGCCTGTTATGACGATCTTTCCACTTCTCAGCCCAACTTGATTTCGGAAATTCACCGGGATTATGTCGCCGCTGGTGCCGATGTCATCGAAACCAACACGTTTGGCGCCAATCGCATCCGCCTCGCCGAATTCGGCCTCGCTGATAAAACGGCAGAGATCAATTCGAAGGCCGTCCTGCTCGCACGGCGAGAGGCGGGAAATTCCGTCTTCGTCGCTGGATCCTGTGGCCCCTGTACGCGAGAGGGCGAAGGCAACGCGCGGTACACCATGGCCGAAATCGAAAAGGCGTTCGACGAACAATGCGGAGTGCTCGCTGCCTCAGGATGCGACCTCATCGCCCTGGAAACGTTCCTTTCCGTAGAAGAACTGCTTATCGCCGCACGGGCGGCACACCGGCACGGCCTTCCCGTCATGGCGTCCATCTCTCCCGCCGCGTTCGCAGCATCATCAGCGGATGACGTCATGCACCGGATCGATATCTCTTCCGATGTCGACATCGTCGGCATGAACTGCTTCCACGGTCCGGCCGAAATGCTCGAACCGGCGCGGCGCGCCCGGGCGATCGTAAAGAAACCGTTTGTCATCATGCCCAACGCCGGCGGCCCGCGCGAGATCGGTGGACGCACACTTTACCTGAACAGTCCCGAGTATTTCACCGAATACGCGAAAAAGTACATCGAACTCGGTGCCAACGGCGTCGGCGGCTGCTGCGGCACAACACCCACCCATCTCCGGATGGCAGCTCAGGCCCTTCATGTCATGTCGGGCGTCAAACGCCACATCGCCATCCGCCTGGTCGACAGAACCGCCGACGTCCAGGCCGCCGAACCGCTTCCTTTTGAATCCAAATCCCCCTTTGCGGCCAAGCTCGCGGCGAGCAAACCAGTCACCTCCATCGAAATTCTGCCGCCCCGCAATGCCGACGGACTCGAGGCGTTCATCGCGAAGTGCCGCGCCTGCCAGGAGGCCGGGATTGATGCCGTCAATCTCCCGGACGGGCCTCGCGCCAGCGCGCGCATGAGCGTCGTCTCAACGGCATTCGCCATGAAATCGGCGGGCCTGTCCATCGAGCCGATCCCGCACTGCTGCTGCCGCGACCGCAATCTCATCGGCCTCCAGTCCGACATCATCGGCGGCGTTGCCCTTGGACTCAAAACCTGGCTTTTCATCACGGGCGACCCCCCGAAGCTCGGCAATTACCCCGATGCCACCGGCGTCTTCGATGTCGATGCCATCGGCCTGTCCAGACTCTGCCACAACCTCAATTGCGGACTCGATGCTGCCGCCCAGCCGCTGGGAGCGCAGGTCAGCTTCTCCATCGGCGTCGGAGTCAACCCGGCCGCCATCGACCTCGAACGCGAAATCGAACGCTTCTATGCGAAGATCGAGGCCGGTGCCGAATACGCCATTACACAACCCGTCTTCGATTCTGATGCCTTGCTCGAGTTCCTCTCACGCATCGCCAAACATAAACCGGCCATCCCCGTGATCGTTGGTCTCTATCCTTTGCTTTCTGCCAAAAACGCTGACTTCATGAACCAATATGTGCCGGGCGTCAGCGTTCCCGAACGAATCATCGCACGCCTCCGTACCTGCACAACGAAAGAGGACGCCATCGAAACGGGCATCACGATTGCACGCGAAATCAGGGCCGCTGTCCAAGCCAGCGGGGGTGCAGGCTTCCAAGTCAGCGCACCGCTCGGACGCATCGACATCGCCCTCAAGGTCCTGAGCTGAAAACTAACACTTGCGGGCAAGGGACTGCCCGCAAGAAGAGGGTAAAACTGGCGAAACCACTTGCGAAGCTTTTACACTCTCCCTATAAGCTCCCTCCCTTTTACTCTCTCCCTGCAAGCAGTCCCTGCTTGCAGGCACAAATAAAATATGCGCTACTACATCAATGAACGAACGGGCGTAGCCGCCACGAAAAGCTTCTGGAACAACACCGTGATGGTCTTCAAGCAGTCTCTGCTGGCAGACCATCCTCACTCTCTCGTATCGCCTTTATTCACGATTATCGTTTTGCTGTAGTCCGAGAAGACGAGGTGGCCTTCTTTATCGAAAAGGAAGTCAGCATTGTAATCGACCATGGCTCCAAGTTCGTGAATGATTTCCACGTTGTCCCAGGGGATGACCCTCACCGTCACATCTCCTCGGCTAATTTGTGAGAGTTCACGATCGACAATGCGCTTGTAATGGAAAGTCCGGCCCTTCATCACAATGTAGTTTTCCGTCTCCTTGATGACTTTGCCAACAACCAGATGCGTGTGCGCATCCGGGTAGGCCTTCCGGCAACGGAGTCTAACAAACTTATCATTCAGATAATCACTCATGGTTCATTTCCCTCTTTTTTCGTTTCTTTTTTTCCCGGATAAGAATACACGACATCTGCTAACGCCGTATTGGGCTGCCGTTAGAATCGCGTTAGAATGCACGGGACCCTTCATGACATCCCTGATTCACTGACCGGTCGCCAGTCGGTGATCAGTCTCATCCTGTGGCCGGGGTCGTTGCGGCGACAGGCTTGGAGTAGACGCGGCGTCCTCGCCGCGTTTCAGGTCCGCGATCACCGATCGTTTGGTGACTCTATTCTGAGGTGGAATCGAGAAACGAAAACACAAGTAAAGATGAACAAAAAACGATATCCCTGCTTTGCTCTTCTGCTTGATTGCCCTTCTTTTCTCCGATTGAAAAAAAAAGGACAAAAGAGTATCATCGTTCAGTTATTACGGCTAAGTTTTTTGGTTCTGGCCTCTGGCTGGCGGCTGGCGAGGTTAAGCCGCATTTGTTGAGCTTTTTCAGGCAATTGGTCTATGTTTTATTCAACTATTCAGGAGAAAAACCGCAAATGGGTGGAGTCGGAAAACTGTCCCGTTTCGCCATTACTCCGTTATATTCGCATCCGTGGAAAACTTCGAGAAACGCAGATCGCCGCCATTGAAACCTACCTCTTCCTCAAAATTGAGGGTCGAGGTCGCTCACTCGCCACGCTCTTTTCCGAAGGATTTTTCAATGACGCCGATCAATTGACGAAAGCGCGAATCGGTCAGCCGACTCGCGAGTACCTTCTTGCGAATCCTGCCGCTCTCGCGCTTTTCCAACTCTGCTCGGCACTTGAAAAAACAAAGGGTGCTAAGAATCGAAATGTAACAGAAGACTTTGAGGATTATCTGTCTGAGCCCCATGAGGCCGATGGTTTTGTTTCCTCCATTCACGACATCTTCTACGGAGCCCATTATCCTGACTACCTCTTTTCGTTACCCATGGGAGCCGGCAAGACCTTTCTGATGGCGGCCTTCATCTACCTTGACCTTTATTACGCAATCAATGAACCCGACAATACCGTATTCGCACGAAATTTCATTGTCCTGGCTCCCTCCGGACTGAAAAGCTCAATCATTCCCAGTCTGCGAACCATCGAGCACTTCGATCCCTCCTGGATCCTTCCAGAACCCTCTGCGAGCTCGATCCGCAATCTCATCAAATTTGAAGTCCTCGACCAGCCCAAATCCTCCAAGAAAAGCAACCGCGCTCGTAACCCCAATGCACAGAAAGTCGCCGCACACAGCCCGTTCGAAGACCTCACGGGGCTTGTGCTGGTCGTCAATGCCGAAAAAGTCATTTTGGATCGTGTTGAGGTGGATAATAACTTGCAGTTGATTGAGCGCAACGACGACGAAAAGGAGCGCCTTGCTAACGAATTACGCCACTTGATTGGCAAGATCCCTCGGCTGCAAATCTTCATTGATGAAGTCCAGCGTGCCGCCAGCGGCGACATCAAGCTGCGCGCAGTCGTCAACGGCTGGTGCCGAACAGGCCAGATCAGTGCTGTTCTGGGGTTTTCTGGCACGCCGTATCACGAAACGCCTCGTAAAGTCGCCGCCGGGCCTGTTGCGCTTCAGTCCGCAACCATCGCCAACACGGTCTACTATTATCCGCTCGCCACTGCCATTGCCGAGTTCCTCAAAAAACCGAAACTGGAAGTTGCTGCGGGTCTCCAGTCGATTGAGATCGTTCGCACGGGCGTGGAACGCTTTCTGCGCGAGTATGGCGATAAGACTTATGCCAACGGTGCTTGCGCCAAACTCGCGATCTATTGCGGAACCATTGCCCGTCTGGAGGAAGAGGTTTATCCCCTCCTTGTCGGTGCCTTAAACATGGCTCCGGAACGCATTCTTAAGTTTCATCAAGGCAACAAGAGCCATGCCATCGCCAAGAATGCCGCCGCCGAATTCGCTTTGCTGGATGACCCAACCTCGCGCAAGCAGGTCGTCCTTCTGGTGCAGATCGGCAAAGAGGGATGGGATTGCCGCAGCCTCACTGGCGTCATCCTCTCTCAGGAGGGCGACTGTCCCAAGAATATGGTGCTTCAGACATCCTGTCGTTGCCTGCGCCAGGTGGACGGCGCACCGGACGAGACCGCACTCATTCTCTTAAATGAAGCTAACGCCGCGGTTCTCGATAAACAGCTTGCCGAGGAGCAGAATACCAGCATCAATGCCCTCAATCAGATTCGCGCCACGCCATCCGCGCCCCTGGTGCCGCGTGTTTCGCGGATGGATCATCTCAAACTTCCCTCGGTCACTTTCTATCAACTGAAAATTGAATACCTAACCACGTTGATTGGCGATAGACCCGACACGCTCAACGTGATAGCCACGATCAATCCCGACAGTGCCACATTCAAGACCGATGCCACCGTTACAACGCGCTATCTCGATGTACGCCACGCGGCTGACAACCAGGCATTCGGACTCGTCCGAGAAACGGATATTGTGACCGAACAGTTTGGCGGTCTCGCCTCGTTCTCTACCTGGATCAATGAGACGGTGCGAGAAAGTCTGGGCGATCTTTCCGCCGCCGATTTACGTCCCTACGCCGCTCACCTGAAAAAACTTTTCGCCCGCATTACGTACACGGCGAATGGCGCCCTCCGCTATAACACGCTTTTCGACCAAGCGAACATCCGCTCCGCCATCCGCCTCGCGTTTCGCAGCCGCCGTAAACTGGAGTGCCACGAAGAGGTCGTCAAGAAAGAGGTGTCCCTACTGTTGATCAACGCGCTCCGTGCGATCCCTAGCCAGGAAAGCTTGTGGCCTAGTGAAGCGATGTGTGCCACGATCCTGCAACAGGATGCGATGCCCGAGAGGCAGACGGTCGATCCCGAAACGCTGGAGCAGAAACGGCAGGCCGCCGAGCAGACAGCCGCTGAATTCGGAAACCCGGATCTCGTTGAAATTCTGCTTCAAAAATGGCTTGAAACGCAACAACAGGCTGGAAGCGTGTCTGAAATTAAACAACGCACCCTTCACTACCTGCCCTATAACTTCAGCCAAAGTGATTTTGAACGCAAAATCATTGAAGAGGCTCTGAACCTCAAAGTGTTGAAAGCGACCGGACTCGAAATCTACTACAACGGCGAACGCCACTTGACCGAGTTTAAGATCGACTGCTACGCCAGGAAAGGACGAACGTGGAAGAGGATCGGTTTTTACACACCGGATTTTCTCCTCATCCGCCGTGTTGAGGGCGAGATCCACCAGATACTCATTCTCGAAACCAAGGGCGAGGGATTCGCCGACCAAGCCAGCTTTATCGCCCGACGGACTTTCATGGAAAATGATTTTCTCCGCTTCAACAACGAAAAGTTCGGGTACAAACGTTTCGACTTTATCACGCTAACCGACGACGTTTCGATGCCGCAGAACCTCGCCACGCTGGCGGAACGTATCCAAGCTTTTTTCACGGAGAATTAATTTATGATCACTCGTATTGAAGCCTTGAACTACCGCTGTCTGCGGGACATCTCGGTGCCGCTCTCTCGGTTCCACGTACTGGTCGGCCCCAACGCATCTGGGAAAACCACCTTTCTCGACGTAATTGGTTTTATGCGGGATCTCGTAACAGAAGACATAGACGTTGCGCTCGCGAAACGCACGCAAAACCCCGCAGAGTTTCTGTTCGGACGAACAGGTGATCGATTTGAGTTGGCCATCGAGGCGGAAATCCCGTCCGCGCTGCAAAAACGAGATACTGCCTCTAAAACACTTGGCTTCGATACAATCCGTTATGAGATCGCAATCGGGTTTGATGAGACACAACGACAATTCGAATTTAAGGCTGAGCGGTGTTTACTCATGAAGGCTCGCCCGCGAACACCTACCCAGCACAACGAGTTTCCCGTTACACGCCGCCCACGCAACAGCTTGCTCCACGCGGATCGACAAGGCGACGAAAAAGTAGTTATTAAAAAGAATCCCAGCGGAAACGACAGCTTCAACAACGAATTCTCAAACGTGCCTAGTAAAGGATGGCCACCCTCCTTCAAATTGGGCGCACATAAGTCCGCACTGCGTTTTTTGCCTGCAGATGAGGAAGTTGCCCCGGTTACGCTCTGGTTTCGGCAGCTTCTCACGACCGGAATTCAACCCCTCATGTTGAACAGCCTCGCGCTCAGAAATCCTTCGCCGCCTTCCAAAGCCAGCGGGTTCCTTTCTGACGGCTCCAATCTGCCTTGGGTCATCGCCCGCTTTCGCAAAGATAATCCCGGAAAATTCAAAGATTGGATCGCACACTTACGCACGGCTCTTCCGGATCTGACTGGGATTGATACGATCGAGCGTCCTGAAGATAGACACTGCTACCTCGTGTTCCAATATGAAAACGATCTGAAAGTCCCCTCATGGTTGGTCTCAGACGGTACATTACGCTTGACCGCCTTGACCCTTCCCGCCTATCTTGGCGATGTGGAGGGTGTCTATCTCATTGAGGAGCCGGAAAACGGAATCCATCCCAATGCGGTTTCCACCATCTACGATTCATTGTCCTCTGTCTATTCTGCACAGGTTCTCCTTGCAACACATTCAACCGTCGTACTGAACGCGGCAACACCCGAAGATATTCTCTGCTTTGCCAAGAACGACGATGGCTCCACCGATATTGTAGCTGGGAACGACCATCCGCACCTGAAGAACTGGAAAGGTGGCGTAAATCTGGGGACACTCTTGGCATCGGGGGTGTTAGGATGAAGGATCTTATCATACTCGCCGCCGACAAGGATTTGAAAACAGCGCTAGAAGCTCTCTTGAAGCGCAATCAGGCACTTCATATCCGGTCGATCACTTTCGACGTTTATACAGAGCCAGGGCACGACCCGGCCTGCGCCCTTCAGGGAGTGCAGTTCTTAAATTCTCTACACGGTCAGCACCACCATGCTCTTTTGATGTTTGATTATGAGGGCAGCGGCTTCGATGATCGGCTTAGTCCGACGGAACTAGAGAGCCAACTCACCATCGAATTCACTAAATCACAATGGCAAGATCGCGCGAAAGCGATTCTGCTCACTCCCGAATTAGAAGCTTGGGTTTGGAGCGACTCTTCACACGTATCGGATGTTATAGGGTGGAAAGATTCACGAAAGGCCCTTGCTGACTGGCTCATTCAGAACGGCTGGCTCGCACAAGGTCAAACTAAACCGGCCCGACCGAAAGAAGCTTTTGATGCAGCGCTCTGCGCCGCAAGGCAGCCGCATAGTTCGAGCCTATTCGGCCGTCTGGCGGAAAAGGTCAGCTTCAAAAGTTGCACGGATCCCTCCTTCACCAAGTTTTGCCAGACCCTGCGGGGTTGGTTTCCCAGAGAGGATTAATTTATGCCAGTAGACTATATTCCCTACTATCCCCAGCCCATCGGCGGCCAGGCCGTGCTCGATAACTTTACTCGCACCCGCCGTCTGCTCGCTTATCGTGACAACGACAAAGTCATGCGCCACATCTCTTTTTCACAGATGGAATTAGAGGATAGTTGTCCGCAGATTACGCAGATTAACGCAGATTGAGATCTGTATATTGATTGATCATCGTGACAAAAGAAACTTAATGTTCACACACACTCAACCCCTAGTCCTCTCCACATAATCCGCGGACAACTCCTTCCACCCACCATCTGCGTAAATCTGCGTAATCTGCGGACAACTTTTACCCACCTTATCCACCTTACTACCCCGGGGCCACCCATGCCCATTGATTATATCCCCTACTATCCACAACCCAAAAGCCGTGCGCCAAATCCCTTTTTTCATAGATAAAACCTAAAGATTATTGTCCGCAGATTACGCAGATTAACGCAGATTGAGAGGTGCATCATGATGGATCACAGAGACGAACAAACATACGCAATCATCGGTGCAGCGATGGACGTACACAGGGAACTCGGCCCAGGCTTTCTGGATGCCGTTTACAAGGATGCATTGGCTATTGAGTTAGCGTTGCTCGGAATTGCGTTCGAGCGCGAACGTCTGTTAACGGTTCATTACAAAGGGCATCTCCTGCCATCATTTTATCTGGCGGACTTTATCTGCTTTGGCGAAGTGATCGTGGAAATTAAGGCACTCGTCGCACTTGTAGGTATCCACGAAGCGCAGACGATCAATTATCTAAAGGTGACAGGTCTGCAGCGCGCGCTTCTTATCAACTTCGGCACCGCTTCCCTTCAATACAAACGTCTGGTTCTCGCACACCCCCATCTCCCAACAATCCGATGTTTGTCCGCAGATTACGCAGATTAACGCAGATTGAGAAGTATTATGGTGATTGATCCTAGAGACAAACAATCTTACGAAATTATCGGAGCAGCAATAAACGTACACAAAGAACTTGGTCAATGTTTAGTTCTTGCACACCATCCACCCTCCACTAATCTGCGTAAATCTGCGTAATCTGCGGACAACTCTTACCCACCACAACCCTCCATCCACCCTCCACTAATCTGCGTAAATCTGCGTAATCTGCGGACAACTCTCCCACCCACCATCATACCCACCATCTGCGTAAATCTGCGTAATCTGCGGACAACTCTCCCACCCACCATCATACCCACCATCTGCGTAAATCTGCGTAATCTGCTGACAACTCTTACCCACCATTACCCCCCGGAGCCATCCATGCCTGTAGACTATATTCCCTACTATCCCCAGCCCATCGGCGGCCAGGCCGTGCTCGATAACTTTACTCGCACCCGCCGCCTGCTCGCTTACCGCGACAACGACAAGGCCCTGCGCCACATCGCCCGCGGCATGCCGCGCTACGAACTCGAAACGCTGGAAGCCGTCGGTAATGCGGCAGAGCCGCAACCCTCACCCCTGGCCCCTCTCCCAAGTGGAGAGGGAGGCAAAGACGCCAACCTCGTGATTCGCGGCGAATGTCTCACCGCCTGCGCCTACCTCAAGGAACAAAGCATCAAAGTCGATCTTGTTTACATCGATCCGCCTTTCGCTTCCGGTGCCGACTACGCCAAGAAAATCTACATCCGCCGCAATCCCAAGGTCGCCGCAGCGATGGCCAAAGCCGAAGAGGAAATCCCCGACGATTCGCTCCGCTCCTTTGATGAAAAAATGTACGGCGATATCTGGACTAAAGAAGACTACCTCAACTGGATGTTCGAGAACCTCATGGCCATCAAAGCCGTCATGTCCGACAATGCCAGCATCTACGTCCATCTCGATTGGCACATCGGTCACTATGTCAAAGTCATGATGGATGAGGTTTTTGGCGAAGATTGTTTCCAAAATGAAATTATCTGGAAATGCACAACTGCCCATAGCGATGCGGAATTCTACGGCAACAATTTCAACTCAATCTATTTCTACACGCGGTCGCTGACACCGACCTTCAACGATGTTCAACAGCCCTACGACGATGATTATCTGGCGCGGTTTAAAAGTAAGGGTTCCGACGGGCGCTTGTGGGAGAGTGGCAATCTGACGGCAAAGGGATTAAAAGGAGCTGGATACGAGTACGAATACAAAGGCTGTCGCTCGTTGTGGCGCTGCCCATTCGAAACAATGAAACGGTTGGATCGGGAAGGGCGTTTACATATCACTAAGACTGGCGGCATTCGCCTCAAAGTCTATAAAGACGAGCTGAAGGGAATGCCATGTCAAGCCTTGTGGGCTGACATTAATCCCGTCAACTCTCAGGCATCAGAACGCACCGACTACGCCACTCAGAAACCAGAATCGTTACTTGAGCGTGTCATATCCGCCTCATCGAATGAAGGCATGGTCGTTGCTGATTTCTTTGGAGGCAGCGGGGTAACCGCTGCGGTGGCGAATCGACTGGGACGGCGTTTCATTCATGTAGACGTCGGCATCAATTCCATCCAAACCGCCCGGGACCGTTTGCAGGCATCCGGGGCTGCGTTTCAGGTGCTGGATGTGAAGGACGGCGTGTCACTCTTCCGCAACCCGGTGCAGACGATGGACAAGCTCCGTTCGCTGATCACCGGCTTGCGCCTCGACGAGGCTGAGCTCACCGGCGGCATCTGGGCAGGCGCGTTGAACGATAGCCGTCTTGGTCTGGTCCCCGTCTATTTGCCCGATCTCAAAGACCACACGACCAAGGTGCTCGACATCCCGCTCATCAACCGCATTGTCAACATCGCCATGCCCGATCTGCCGGACAAAGTGAAAAAGGTCGTGGTCTACTATGTGGATGTCGATGACCGTGATGCCGTCGATGCCTTTATCAAAGAGAACGCCTCGCCCGATTGCGCCATTGAGCTTCGCGATTTGAAAGAGCTACTCTCCGAGGTCGTGCTTGCGGACGAGGCCAGCGTCGCGGTCAGCAAAAAAAACATCATCACCTTCGAGAGCTTCCACAGCGACCGACTCCAGCAAAAAATCGCCGCCTACAACACGCGGCATGGTCTCAACTGCTACCCCACCGATGCCTTGTTTGATGAACTCGGGCAACCGCCCGAGCCTAAGCCCGTCAAAGGCTTCAAGCCGATAGAGATCAGCGACGATGGCCTTGAACTCATTGAGTGGGTCAGTGCCGACTGCACCGCCGCTGAAGGCCCATGGCATAGCGACGCTGAAATCAAAATTGACAAGCGCGGCCTCGTGATCCGTGACGGTAAGAAGACAAAGGATTTTTGGGACGCGACGCTTC
>JBBQIY010000001.1:0-18917 GCA_038325415.1 Kiritimatiellia bacterium | reverse complement strand
CTGTTCCCTTCTATCCGCAGATTTCGCAGATTATTTCGAGTCTACCACCTCGGCACTACGATTTCCCTCGCGACAACGAGGACGATGTACTCAGGACCATCGACTATCAGGGAGGTGGCAGGGTGATTGCCCTGACTTATTCTGCCGAAACCCCAGTCGCCCCCCGGCTTGCCGGGACGGCTTCGCCCCACCTTGCTTCGCATACACACCATTCCAGAACTTTAGTATTCTCTCTGCCTCGGCAAAGCTCGTGACAAAGTTTACTATTAGCGACTTTTTGGGAACCCCTTACCAGCGGACGGCGAGGTTGATCCACTGGGCGACGGAGAGTTCTTCTGGTCGCGCGGTTTCAGTGGCGCCGCAGGCGGTCAGGGCTTCGCGTGTGAACAGCGTGTCGCGCGCGAGATTGTCGGGCGCATCGCGCATCGCCGAGGCCATTTGTTTACGACGGTGTAGGAACGATGCTTTGGTGAGGACGCGTAACTTGAGGCGTGCTGCCGAATCGAGGGGAAAGCGGTTATGCCGTTTCAACTTGATAATGACAGACGTCACTTCGGGGCGGGGGTGGAAGCACGTGGGTTTAACGTTGCGCACGAGTGTGACATCGTAGAGTTGCTGAAGCCAGACGGTGATTGCGCCCATATCGGCGGTTCCCGGTTTGGCGGCGAAGCGCTCGCCCACTTCCTTCTGGAGCAGGAGCGCCATCACATCGGGGGGTGTCTCACAGGTGGCGGCATCCACCACGACGCGGACGCCGACGGAATAGGGGAGGTTGGAGACGAGGTGTCGCGTGCCTGAGGCGAGGATTCCGGCGAGATCGATTTCGAGGGCGTCGCCGAGAATGAGGGTGAGGCGTTCATCGGTGCCCCAGCGTTCCTCAAGAATTTTGTGGAGGCCGGGATCCTTTTCGACAGACGTCACATGGGCGCAGTGTTCCATGAGTTGTTCGGTCAGCACACCGAGTCCAGCGCCGACCTCGAGGACTTTTGCCGTTGGATCGAGTTCGGCGGTGGCCACGATGAGGTCGAGGATGTTGCGATCGATGAGGAAGTTTTGGCCGAGAACTTTGTTGGGCCGGAGACCGTGAGCATTGAGAAGCGCCACGACCTCTCGTGGACTCGTCAAATTGGGTTTAGGTGCCGTCTCCATATCAGATGGATTCGAATATTTTGATTTGCGCGGAGCTACGGAGGCGAGCGATCCAGCTTTTATAGAGTCGTTGCGCTTCTTTTTCGTAGAGTCCGCGTTCGATTTGCTCCTGCGCTTCACGGAGGGTAAGGGTTTTCGAGGGCCGTGTGGCTTTCCTAAAGACGATGTATTGCTTGTCGCCCAGCGGTAGGGGGGTGGACATCTCGCCATCCTTGAGGGTCTTGATCGCGGAGGCCAGAACGGGGGCGAGGACTTCGTCCGGGACGATCCAGCCATAGTCTCCGCCCGCCTCGGCCATGGCATCGGCGGAGAGGGCCTTGGCGACGGTTTCGAATTCATCGCCGTTTGCGAGGCGACTCCGGAAAATGGCAAGGTTGTTCGTGAGCGTATCATTGGAGGTCAACGCAAACGTGAGCACATTGATTTTCTCCGGTTCCGTGAGCTGGGATTTCTGGCCGGTGTAGGCGGCGGCGATTTCGTTCGGAGAGATGTGGATGTTGGCGTTGACGAAGGATTGGCGCATGGAACGGATGATGATTTGCTCTTCCATGATCGTTTTCCAGTCGCTGTAGGTGAGGCGGGATTTCGCGAGATCGGACTGCAGGGCCGCCACATCGCCATTGTAGCGCGACTCGATGACCTCGTTCAGGGATTTTACCAATGCGCTTTCGGGGATGCGCTGTTCGCCAGCCCAGTATTCTTCCACGATCAGCCGGCGGTCGATACATTCTTCCAACGAAGTCTTAAAAGCCGCTTCGAAGACCTCTTGCTGGCTCTTGTCGCGCATGGCGGGGTCAGAAGCCATGGTTCGGAGCTGATCCGGTATTCCCGTGACAACGTCGCGGATGGTGATGGCTTCGCCGTTGACGAACGCAGCAACGCCATCGACCAAAGTCTTGTCGTCGGTTTTTTCAATGGGTGCGGTCGTCGTTTGCACGGACGCATCTGCTGCGATCGACGCGAGAGCGGCGAGGAGCAAGGTAATGGCGAATGCGGAGGCTTTCTTCATGATGTACTTCCTTGACACGGTTAGCCGCCTAGTATACGCTATCGAATCGGATAGATAAAGAATCAAAATCATGACAGAGACGAAGCCGACAGTTCACATCACCAGTCCGTCGAATACGACGATAAAAGACATTGCACGTCTGCGGCAGCGGTCGCATCGAGACAAGGCCGGAGCTTTGCTCATCGAGGGTTACCGAGAGATCAAGCGGGCGCTCGATAACGCCTACAAGCCATGGCAAATTGTGACGTGTCCTGACCTGTACATGGGGTCGCATGAGATGCTTCTCATCGAGCGATGTGTGGAGGCTGGGGCGACGTTCACGACCTGTACGACGCCTGTTTTTGAAAAGATTTCTGCTCGGGATAGGCCGGACGGTTTGCTAGCTATTGGGCCACAAATTCATAAGGCGCTTGAGGATCTGCAACTTCCTGACAACGCGTTGATCATCGTGGCGGAGGGTATTGAGAAGCCCGGGAATCTAGGCACGATTTTGCGGTCGGCGGATTCGGCGGGCGCGGCGGCGGTGATCGTCTGCGACCATTGCACGGATATTCAGAACCCTAATGTCGTGCGCGCCAGTATTGGAACGCTTTTCTCGCTTCCGGTTGTGGATACGACGAGTACGGAGGCGATTGCATTTTTGCGCGCTCGAAAGTTTCGGATTTTGGCGGCAACGCCGCATGCGGAGTCGTTCTATTCAGACCATGATCTCACGGGCAATACGGCGATCGTGGTTGGCGCGGAGCAGTACGGACTCAGTTCAGCGTGGCTTGACCCTGCGGTGACGACGCCCGTGCGCATTCCGATGCTGGGGCAGTGCGATTCGCTCAACGTCGCCTCTGCCACCACCATTTTACTTTACGAAGCCGTTCGCCAACGTGTGGCGAAGGATCGTTCGATCGTCCCACCGCCCCACGCGCATGAACACGGCGGCGATGATCCGCACGAAGATCGCGATTAATTTCAACAATCAAGACGATTCACTCAATCCAACTAAACAAGGATACACCAAAATGAAGACTGCTTTCAGGCTTTCGCTTGCTACTACCGCGATCTCTTTCGCACTTTCCGTCTTTGCTGCGGACCCGGTGATTCAGGGGCGAACCGACAAGGATCTCTATAAGGCGGGGGAGAAGATCGCATTCACGTTCAAGGTCACGCAGAATGATGCGCCGATGCCGGAGGCTTACATCAAGTGGATCCGCGAGGGGGATGACGGGATCAAGACGCAGGAGGTGGCAAAGGTGTCACCCGAGGCGCCGCTAGTAGTCAATACTTCGATGGACAAGCCTGGGTTTGTGCGTGTTTCGACGTTTCTGGTGGACCAAGGCGGCAAGAATGTAGCAAGCAAGGAAATTCGCTTCATTGCCTCCGCTGGGGTCGATATCGACAACCTTCAGGGCATTGCCGAGCCCGATGATTTTGACGCCTTCTGGGTTGCGCAGAAGCAGAAGTTGGCTGCGGTTCCGATGGAGCCCGTGGTACGCGAGGAGGTCGCGAATCCCAATCCTAAAGTCAAGATGTACAAAGTGGCGATTTCGTGTGCAGGTTTGCGTCCTGCTACAGGCTATCTGATTATGCCTGTCGGTGCTCAGCCGAAATCGCATGGTGCACGGGTAACCTTCGAAGGCTATGGTATGGGCGGGCAGGGTTTGCCGCAATGGTTTAGCGAGTATGAGATTACGCTTTCCGTAAACGCTCACGGGTTCGAACTCGGACGAGATGAAGGCTATTACAAGGCATTTTCGGAGGAGATCAGCAAGGGTGGCATTGGCGGCGGGTATGCATTCAATCCTGAGGAAAATCAGAATCCCGAGACCACATATTTCAATGGGATGATGCTACGCGACCTCCGTGCGCTTGAATATGTGAAAAGTCTGCCAGAGTGGAACGGCACGTCGTTGACCGTCAGCGGGGGGAGTCAGGGTGGGCTGCAATCGCTTGTCATGGCGGGGCTCGATAAGGATGTCACGAGTTGTGATGCATCGGTTCCGTGGTGTTGTGACATGGGCGGCAAGGCACAGATGGGACGCATTGGAGGGTGGCAGCCGAAGTACACGGATGCGCTCAACTACTACGATCCGATCCATCATGCCAAACGCATTCCAGTAAGCTGCAAGGTGTTCCTGTCCCGTGTCGGACTCGGCGACACCACGTGTCCGGCATCCGGCATCGCGGTTGTCTACAACCACCTGAAGTGCCCCAAGAAGATCCGGTATGTACAGGGCTCCGAACACATGAGCTGGGGCAAGCCTCCGGTGGACACGCAGGAGTTCACGCTGGAGCAAAGCTTATGAAGGTACGTAAAGCAGTAATCCCCGCAGCGGGTTTTGGAACGCGGTTCTTGCCGGCGACTAAGTCGCAGCCCAAGGAGATGCTTACTATCGTTGACACGCCTGTAATTCAGTACGTGATCGAGGAGGCGGTGGCCTCCGGAATTACGGATATTCTGGTGATCATCAGCAAGGGGAAGCGAGCCTTGGAGGATCATTTCGACCGAAGTTTCGAGCTGGAGGCGGAGCTGGAAGCCAAGAAGAAGTTTGAAGAGCTGGCGATGATCAAGCGCATTGCTAACATGGCGGATATCCACTATATCCGCCAGAAAGAGATGAAGGGGCTTGGCGATGCGATTTTACTTGCGCGCCATCATGTTGGCAATGAACCGTTTGCGGTACTCCTCGGCGATACGCTCATGCAGTCCACCAATGGGATTCCAGTCACGCAGCAGCTTCTGAATGTTTTCGACCGCTATCAGGAGTCCGTTGTGGCGCTTGAGGAGGTGCCGAAGGAGCGGGTGAGCCGATACGGCGTCATTGACGGCTCTGCGGTAACCGACGATGTAATGCGGATCAAAGATTTGGTGGAGAAGCCGGCACCGGAGGACGCACCTTCCAATCTCGTCATTGCCTCCCGGTATGTGCTGACGCCGGAGATTTTCGAACATCTGGCGAACGTGAAGCCTGGCAAAAACGGCGAAATCCAGCTCACGGACGCGCTGAAGATGCAAGTGTCGCATCGCGCCATGTACGGCCTTAAGGTCGCCGGGCGCCGACATGATGCTGGCAACAAGCTCGATTTCATCAAGACGAACATCACCTACGCCCTTGAGCGTCCTGATCTCCATGATAAGCTCGCGAGCTTCATCATCGAGACTGCGGAGCAATTGAAACGGGAGGCTGGCTTAAATTAACACGAAACCGGCCAAGATTGGACTCTTTGGCGGTAGCTTCGATCCCGTTCACAACGGGCATATCGAAGCGGCTCGAACGGCTCTATCCTTCGGCGGGCTTGACTCGGTTTGTTTCATTCCGGCGGCAACATCGCCTTTCAAATTCGGGCGTATGCAGGCGTCCGATAAACAGCGACTTGACATGCTACGGCTTGCAACAGCGGAGGAGGCACGGTTTTCGGTCTCGGACGTAGAGACCCTCAAATCTGGCATTTCGTATACAATAGACACCGTCCGGCACTTTGCCTCGGTCATGCCCGAGGCGACGCTATTTTTTATCGTCGGAGCAGATTCGCTGGCAACGCTGCACCAATGGAAAGAGTCGGCACATCTCGTTCGGGCTTGCGAATTCATTACGCTGGCTCGTTCAGGCTGGAATGCTGGGCAGATTGAGGGTTTTGATGCTCAGACCCGAAATCGGTTGGCGGGGGGGGTGATCCACAACTTCAACAATCAGATGTCGTCGACGGAAATTCGCAGGCGCGTGGCGGCGGGCGAGTCCATTTCGGAGCTGGTGAATGCCGATGTTTATGCCTACATCCAGAAGCATCGACTTTATGGTGTCTTAGAGGAGCTACGAATATGATTTTTAAAATAGTACGTTTCGGTTTGACTTTATCCTCCTTCGGAACTATTATTGTTCCCTGTTCAAAGGAGTCGGCATTTTAAACGACGGTTCTATTTTGAGAGGCTTGTTTTACTTTACGATCGGAGAATAACGAGGCTATGAGATTTAGTTTTAATTTTGGAGTTGTCGCGGCAGTGGTTCTCGCTACATGTTGTGGTGAGGCAACTGCTTATATTTTTGATCCGCTTTTTAAGGTCACTTCTGTGGTTGGAGATGTAAAGATTTTCAAGCCGGGTAGCGATCTTCCTGAAAAAGCTTTGGAGGCGCACGCTTATCCCTACGGATCGCGAATCGTCGTGAGCAAGTGGGACAAAAAGGCGAAAACACCGAAGCCTGAGCTGAATTTCAGCTTGTCGCGTGATCATAAGTTTAAGCTCACGGAAGGCGCGGAGTTGACAATTAAAGACGGCGCAGTCGGCGATGCTCAGTCGAAAATTTTTGAGCTCGCGTCTGGAAGACTTCGGACCTTCATTTCGGTGAGTACCGTTAAAACAGGCGGAGCCGAGGACGCCCTCGTCGAAGCTGGGATCAACGCCATCACCATCAAAACGCCGCTTGCTGAATGTTCCCGGTTGACCGAACGCAATGAGATCGGTGTGGAGAACGAAGGAAAGAATCATTCCGTGTTTTTAGCTACGGAAAGTGGCATGATGCTCGTCACAGGTCCCCAGTTCAAAATTAGCTCTATGCGGCGCAATGCGGCTGTGGAGATTTTTGGAAACGAAGATTACACCCGCATTACCAACGTCGCAGGCGAGTTCGTGGGCGAAATAGAGAAGGGCGTTGGTGCGACGGAGGTCGTTTCGTTCAAGTTGCGGTGTGTGGTGAAGATCTGGCGTCGATATGCAGAGATAGGCGGGAGGATGGCCGTTTCGGTGATGACAGCCTATCCAGATGGAACCATCAATTCGTACGCTTATTTACAGGGAGATAAAGCCGTGATCGATTCGGCGACGGTTTTGGCGGTCAAGGAGGCTGGGGGAACCGTCGCGGTTGAAGTTCCGACAGCGACTCCTCCTGTTATCGGAACTGGTGCGCTTGAAGGCACCTCTTTGGAACCGACGAGCGAAGCGGTTTCACCTGAAAAGCCCAAGGCTTCTGCAGTGGGTGGGAACGAAGAATTTAATTTTGACTGGTGATGGCGTTTGTAAAGCCGTGGGTTTCTAAAAGAATTAGGAGTATATGATGAAAAAAACTGTTTTGACGATGATTGCTTTGGTATTGACTAGCTTTGTGGGATACAATTTTATTGTTCCTGCAGGCATCGCTGCCGAAACGAGTCCCGATGTGGTCGTGCCTCGTCAGTACATTGCCCTTGCAAAGATGCTTGCCGATAGTGAGGGCGATATGGATAAGGCGGTTGAAATAACCTCTAAGGCGGTAACTTCTGTCGTGGCAAAAGGTAGAAATTACGAAGAGAAGCTTGTACTTCTTTCGGAAATTTCAAGTAGCCTGTTAGCGGCTGTGGCGAATTGGGAAAAAGCCGACAAGGTTGTCATCGTGAGTGTAATTGTTAAGACTGTGCTTGGCCTTGCGCCCGATGGAGACGACGGTAACGCCGAGCGAGCAGGGTACGTGAGGCATGTTTTTGCAGCGTTACGTTTTGCTTCTGCCTATTCAATATCACTCGTTAGTGCGCTTGAAGTTGTTCCAGAAAATTTAAAGGATGTGGCGAATTATGGAATCGAGAACGCGATGGCTGTTCTGGGCGGCCCCGAAGCGTGGCAGTGTAAAGACATCTATGATGACGTCCTCGCTTCGCTTAAGAGTGAAGGTACAGAACTTCCTCGTCTCAGCGAAGCTATGATTGTGACGGTCTCCACGACGACGACGACGACGACATCCACGACGACGACGACGACGACAATTCCAGGAGCAGTAATACCTAGAAGGCCGACTCCGCCTTCGCCGATTCCCACGACACAGCCGTCCCCAACTCCCGTTGGTCTGCGATAGTTTTGGTTTAGCAATCAAAAAGGCATCCCGTGATCGGCACCGGCGGGATGCCTCTTTTTTGACACAGGCTCTAGACAGCCGAGGTGCAAAGTGAGAAAGAGGGTTCTTCCGTGTTTATCATAAAGTTCAACAACATGATCCGCAACAAGTGGATCTGGGGCGCATTCGCAATCGTGGTCGCCGTGGCATTTGTGGGATCCGATATGTCATGTGGTCGGAAAAACAATCGAGGACCCGAGGCCGGCACACTCAATGGGGAGTCGATATCGCGTGAGGACTACCAGCTCATACGTCACGCAGTTGCGTTCGAGCGAGAGAAGGGTTCCAAGAAAATACCCCAACCGGAACGCGAGACTTGGGAACGCCTAGCAGCCTTGAAAGTTGCTAAAAAACTCGGCATTTCAGTTTCTGATCAGGAACTGGTTGATGCCATTCATGCGGACAAGTCGTTCCACGATCAGAGTGGCGTCTTCAGTTCGATGGTTTTCAACGCAGTGCTACAGCGTGCTGGCCTCACGTCAAGGCAATATGAGGAAATGTTCCGCAGGCAAATTACGCTGGGCCGACTGGAGAAGGTTATTGCCTCGGCCGCTTGGGTCCCGCCAGCCACCTTGGCTGAGCGCGTCCGCGGATACACCGACTCATTTACGCTGACCACCGCCATCTTCTCAAACAAATTTGAAGCGGCGAAGATCGAATTAACCGATGAAGACGTTCTGAAATTTTATGAAGCGAATCAGGAACGGTATCGCGAGCCCGACAAACGTCAGGTTGTTTACGCGGTATTCAAGGCCAAAGACTATCTGGGTGAAGCCGTTGTTGACGAGGACGAAGTCATCGACTTCTACGATTCAAACATCAGCCGCTATGTGGATAAAGGGACGAATGGGGTTGAAACCACGAAGCCGCTTGAAGACGTCCGAAAGTCCATCGAGGATGAATTGGCGACTGAAGCTTCGCAAGTATTAGCCTATCGCGCTGCTGCCAACTTTTCTGATGTTTTCTTTACAAATAGCACTGAAAGCCTGACGTTTGAAGCTGGCGCAGCCTCGCAGGGAATTCCCGTTCTGACAAGCCGTCTTTTCACGGCAACCTCTGCCCCGGTTCTCGTCGAGTCCTCTCCTGCATTTGTCGAAGCCGCGTTCGCGCTTGATCCGGAATCGCTCGTGAACCAATTTAGCGAAGCCGTTAACGGAGGAGCGGAGTCTTATGTCATGGGCTTCCTGACCAACATGGTCTCTCAGATCCCGCCGCTTGAGTCCATTCAGCCGCGTGTCCGAGCTGCCGCGCAGATGGATGCTGCGGACAATGCCTTCCGTTCGGAGTTGGACAAAGTGACAGAAGCACTTGCTCTCGGCGGGGAATCCGACAAGAGATTCCGCGATATTGCGACTGAGAAGGGACTTTCCCTCAGCACCAACTTCGTCTTTTCCTTCATGGCTGCCTACGGAGATTCTACGGTTCCTTCGGCTCGCTATGTTGCCGAGAAAATGGCTGGGATGAACGCTGGGGAGATCTGCTCGACTCCGATCCCGGTTCCAGAAGGTGCGCTCTTCTTCCAAGTCGTTGAAAGAAATAAAGGGGATTCGATGATGTACGCATCAATTCGGAATCAGGCTTTTGGAACCTACTTCTCTGATATCTCCGACCTTGTCTGGAGTGAATGGCGAAAGAGGACGCTCTTGGATATGAAGCCCGCGACGCAGTATCCCTTGGATTCGGAAGAAACCGGCCCATCGGAAGATGCGGAATAGCAATTTTACGTTCCTAGTTTTTCTCGAGGTTGAGTCGTAGTGGATAGAATTAAACTTCCCAACACGCCTTCAGTCCGGCGGATGCCCACTTACCTGCATAAGCTGATGCAATTGCGCGATGCAGGTGAGGTTTTTGTGTCGACAACGCTTGTTGCCGACTATATGAACCTCGATCCGATCATTGTCCGAAAAGATTTTGCGCTCACTGGCCTTGCTGGAATGCCCGGGGTCGGCTATAAGACCATTGAGCTGATCGATGCTGTACGCCATTTCTTAGGTTGGGATCGTGAAAGAAGGGCGTGTCTCGTTGGAGCAGGTTCACTCGGCAGTGCTTTGCTCGGCTATGAAGAATTCACCGATTATGGAATGCGCATAGTGGCCGTTTTTGATTCCAATCCGACAAAGATCGGACGCTTTGTTCACGGACATGAGGTTTTCGATGTGCGCTACATGCGGAAGCGGGTCAAGGTGCTGAAACCAGATTTCGCGATTTTATGCCTACCGTCTTCCTGTGCACAAATGGTTGCTGAGGAACTGGTAGCTAGTGGCGTCAAAGCATTCTGGAATTTTGCTAATGTTTCCCTGCAAATGCCGGCGGGCATTATCGTGCAGCGAGAGGTCATTGCGGGCGGCTTCGCACTCCTTTCTGCAAAACTACTCAAAGCGAAGACTGCACCGAAGAACACCCTTGACGCAGTTGCTGACTGCGACTAATAGTTTCATGTTTTCAGTCTGCTTGATTAAGCCATTTCTCTGTTAGTATCGAGATTTCTGCAGGTGGGTTCATTTCGATATAAATTGAAAAATCTGTGATTGCCGCGTGGCTGGGCAGTGCTTTGGGAGATGTCATTGGAATATCTTTGTCGAGAGAATCGAATAAAGAAGGCTGAGTATCTGCTTCCTTAGCTTGTGGCTGTTTCTCAACATAAGTCCCCATAGGACTCAGCCCATGTTCGAAACGGTCAAGAATGGTCGATATGGCTTCAGAACTACGATCTATACCGATCCATTGCCGCTCAAGTTCATTCGCTATCGCCAGTGTTGTGCCTGACCCCGCATAACAATCTAAGACCAAGTCGCCAGAGTTTGAAGATGCTTCAACGATGCGACGCAGGAGGTCGGGATTCTTCTCTGTTGGATAGCCAGTAATCTTTATGTTCTGGTTGTGCGCATCTTTAAATTCTAGCCAAATATCTTGAATACCCACACCTAGATTTTCATCAAGGTACACCTTCCGTCTTGGGTTGCCATTTTTTGACCAAAATATTTCACCTTTGGCATCCATTCTGTCAAGTGTTTCCGGGGTGTATTGCCAATGCTTTCCTAGCGGAGGGAGCTTATCTCTCCAATAACCCCCAGTGGCTCCGTTTCGTTTGCCGGGCGCATGGACAGGAACCTTCATGAATCTCCGTCCCGTTTTGGGTTCTACGTAGTTATATTCCTTGGTACTCTGCTCAGAAAGAGGTTCTACTGGTCGATTCCAGGCGTAACGATCTGTCTTTGTATAGAACAAAATAAAATCTGCCACATTGCCGTAGGCGTTCCTTGTATAGTTCTTGGGGTTGCACTTCTTTCGCACGATTAGATTACGATAGTTTGCGACACCGAAGACTTCGTCCATGATTAGTTTCATCTGAAACACCATGGTTTTATCAAGATGCAAATAGATAGAGCCGCACGAAGAAAGAAGTTCTCTCAGCAAGATTAAACGGTGCCGAAGACTTTCTACATACTCAGCGCCGAATAAATCGTCTTCGTATGCTTTCTCTTGTTTTCGGGACAGAAATGTGCCTCTCGTTGCAAAAGGAGGATCAATGTAAACAAGCGTAACTTTTCCATACTTTTCCATGGATGGTGGGATCATTGATCAATGATTTGAGTGCATCTATGTTGTCTCCGCAGTACAATCGATTCAACAATTTACTTTTGCGGATTATTTTGAATGTTGATACGCTTGGTGCTGACAATATATCCTGAGGAGAAGACTTCCCTAGATAATTAAGTTCAACGGATCGGCCCACTCCATTGTCATTCTTGCTTGGAACACTTGTTGCCATATCAATGTTTTATTTTGAAAGAAGCCACTTCATTGTAAGCCGTTCTGGGATCATTCTTAGAGTCATAACCTTGATTAGTCCGGGCCGAGACTTCTCAATGTAGGCATAATCTCGCCACATTGATCCGAGTAAAAGGCCAGGGCCATCATTAAGGAAAATCACCTTAAGATGCAAATTATGTGTCTCGGCATAACCTAGAATTTCAGTTGCGCAGTCACGGTACTGCCCCGTCCGATCGTCTTCTTGTGCGCCTCCTCTGTCCGAATCATAACGAGCAAGACCAATAGCGATCGGTTTTCCTTTATGCGCCAATACGAAATCGATGGGTCTATCAGGCTTAGGATAATCAACAAATAGCTCGCCAAGGCGTATATCTTTGCCTGCGCGCTCTGGCCCTGATATCTCCAGCAACGGGAACTTTTCCATCTGTAAAGAGACTAAAACTCTTATTTTGAAATGAGTCACCGAATGGGGATCGTGGGGTGACAACTCCGTGTAAAAAAAAGGCTGGATCCATAGTGTTGACTTCTATTCTTCTAGAGTGTAGAATTTCGTTTTCTCTATATCTCACCAAAATTGATCGCTTCATCCCAGTATCGGTTTTGCTGACGAAGGTACTTGAAATTTAGATTAGAATGAGATTGGCAACTGATCTTGGGTTTATTATACAAGCATGGTTTGCGCATAAGCCCCCTACACTTAGTAAAAACACACAGCACCTCCTGTCATGGAAAATTTAGTTTGCGATACAATCGAAAAGCGGTTTCAGAATATTTACACTCGGATTGAGTTCGCCTGCGTACGTGCAGGAAGAGATCCCCGAGAGGTGCGTCTTGTAGCCGTTTCTAAAACGGTTCCGCCCGCAGCGATTGACGAAGCGTTGCGCGCTGGCGTGTCGATTCTCGGGGAGAACCGCGTCCAAGAGGCTCTCGCGAAGGCTCCGTTGTGCGGCTCGGCAGAGTGGCACTTCATCGGTCGGCTCCAGCGAAATAAGTTGCGCCAAGCTCTCTCTCTCTTTACAACCCTGCACAGCGTTGATTCCATTCCGCTATTGAACGACATCGCCCGCGTACAAGAGGAAACAGGGAATCGCCCTGAAATCCTTTTGGAGGTTAATGTTGCAGGTGAATCCTCGAAAATAGGCTTTACGCCAAAAACCGTACGTGATGCGGTGAGAGAAGCGATTTCGCTCGGTTGTCTTCGCCTTGTCGGACTCATGACAGTCCCCCCTTGGGTCCCCGATCCCGAAATGTCTCGCCTCCACTTCAAAAAGCTGCGTGAACTGACCGTATCCCTTTCGGACGAGTTTGGCATTCCCCTGACCGAGCTTTCGATGGGTATGTCTGCAGATTTTGAAGTCGCCGTGGAAGAGGGCGCCACCTTTGTCAGAGTCGGTACAGCACTTTTCGGCAAACGCACCTCATGGAAGCCCACTCGCTCCCTCGATACCGATGATCTTATTTGATTCACACGCCCATTTCCCAGTTGGATCGCGCGACGAGCATGCCACGCAGATCGCCCGTGCTCAAGCCGCGGGCTTTTGTGGCCTTCTCGCCGTTGGGGGCGGTCCGGATCTTGATGGCGGTGCTATTGAAGTGGCCAGGAGTTTCCCCCTTTTCGTTTCATTAGCGATGGGTTATGATCGTGACATGGCTCTGACGGTGGCAGAGTCTCCACTCTGCCTCGACGCGTCTCTGGCGACCTTACGCACCTTGCTGCGTCGCCTTGTCGACGAAGGCATCGCGGTACGTGCGATCGGTGAAATAGGGCTCGATTTCTCGCGGTCGCCATCGGCGACAGAGAAGGCAGCGCAAATAGCACTTTTCGAAGCGCAGGTTCTGCTAGCGGGTGAACTCGGGTTGCCTTGCACGATTCATAGTCGCGATGCGGCAGACGAGACGCTGGCCGTCCTCGAACGCAGTGGCTCGAAGGATTTGCGGCGGCAGTCCCGTCTTGGCGTAATCCACTGTTTTACAGGGGATACGCCGTTCGCCGATGCGGCCATCGAGCTTGGCTTGATGATTGGCGTGAGTGGAATCCTGACCTTCAGAAATGCCGATCCCCTCCGTGGCACAGTCTTCACTCTGCCACACGATCGATTGCTGGTGGAGACAGATTGTCCGTACCTGACGCCAGCGCCGAAGCGGGGTGTTGTTAACGAACCTGCGATGGTTGTCCACACAGCGCTTAAGCTTGCGGAAGTGCTGGGTTTGACCCCTAATGAATGTGCCGATGTAACAACGACAAACGCCTTGCGCTTGTTCGGCCTAGACATGCCGAAGACGGGAAAATCCGAGTAATGAAAAAATATAAACGTGTTGCGGCGCTGGTTTTAGCAGCCTTCAGTTTGTGTGCTTGCGGTGAGACTGTGCTGCGCAGAACGATTGATCGTGTGTCGTCTCTCGATCCCATCCAATCGGAGACCGTGGGTGCCGCCCGCTGTGTCTCGCTGGTTTATGAGACGTTGCTGGAATATGATTACCTTGCAAGACCGTATCAGCTTCGTGGTTGCGTGGCAGAGTCTCTGCCGACGATTTCGGATGATGGGAAGACGTTGACTTTTAAGCTACGTCGTGGTGTTCAGTTCGGCCCTGATCCGAGTCTGGGTGTAGACTCTGCCACAGGAACACCGCGGACGCGCGAGCTGGTCGCCTCGGATTTTGTGTATTCCATGAAGCGTCTGGCCGATGCCAAGCTTTCATCGCCGGGGTACTGGACGATCGAGAATAAAATTGTTGGGATTGAGGCGTTTCGAGATGCGTCGAAGTTAGAGGCGCCAACGGATTATTCCATGGATATTCCCGGCATTCGTGCCATTGACGAGCAGACCGTGCAGATTAAACTCACGGCGCCCTCGCTTGACTTCTTGTGGGTGTTGGCGATGTCGTTTACGGCCATTGTTCCGCATGAGGCAGTGGAGCGGTACGGCCGCGATTTCGAATCGATTGAAGTCGGGACAGGCGCGTATCGGATTGTTAAGTGGCGTCGCAATTATCGCTTCGAGTACGAGCGTAGACCGGGGCGCGACATGGCACGCGATGCAACACCCATACTTCCGGGTGCCGAAGATGCCAAGCCTATCGACCGGATTATTTATCTGATTATTGATGACGCGTCGACCCGATGGCTGTTGTTTCTTGATGGGGCTCTCGATGTGGCAGGGGAGATCACTCGCGATAACTGGGATGCGGTGATCAACAAAGACGGCACGTTGACCGATGAGATGAAGCGTCGTCAGATCCGGCTGGAGTCGAAGCCGAGTCTAGATACCTACTACGTTGGTTTCAATCTTGATGATCCGGTCGTTGGCGAGAACCGTAAGTTGCGTCAGGCGATGTCGTGTGCATTCAATTCTCTAGAATGGGAGAAACTTAACGAAGGGCGGGTTGTTTCGGCAAACGGGCCGTTACCTCCTGGAGTCGCGGGCAAGCTTGAGACCCCGTTCGCCTATTCGTTTGATCTGGAGAAGGCGAAGGGTTTGCTTGCGGAGGCGGGGTATCCGGGTGGCATAGACCCTGCCACGGGAAGACGTCTGACGCTGACGCTTGATGTGGGGCGTACGGATCAAGAAGTTCGTGAAAATGCGGAATTAATTTCTGCATTCATGGATCGGCTCGGGATTGTGGTAGCGTTGCAGTACAACAATTGGCCTTCGTTTCTGCGCAAGGTGAGCCGTCGAGAAGCGCAGATGTTTCTGATTGGCTGGATGTCGGATTATCCTTCGGCGTTGAACTTTATGCAACTCTTTATCGGGCGGAATGCGTCGCCAGGGCCGAATCGGGCCAACTATGTGAACCCTGTCTACGATGCGCTTTATGACGAGGCGGAGAAGGCGACTGATCTCGTGAAACGTATGAAGTGCATTGCCGAAATGCAGGAGATGGTGCGTGAGGACTGTCCTTGGATTTATTTATACCATCGGCGCGACAACTTGCTTCTCAATCCTTCGGTACGCAATCTGGTCATGCACGATTATCCCTACGGCGTTGAAAAGCATTGGCGGATGCTGCCGGAAATGAAAGAGGTTCGTCCAGAAACTCTTTCAGCCGAGCGGCGTGGTCGCGAAGAAAGTACGAAATAATTTTGACGCGTACCCCAGTCCCGAGCAAAGACTGAAGAACGTTGAAGAATAGATTGACCCAGAAACGCGTGTAGTGATATCTTAGGAGAGAAAGAAGTCAGATCGACTTGGGAAAACATATCGGAGTTCATGTGGAAAAGGCAAAGGTTGCATTAGTCGGGGTCAGTGGTTTTGGTAGGGTGCACTATGAGGATATCCTTCGAGCATACAGGGCGGAGCGTGTCGAAATTGTCTGCGCCACCGTGATCAATCAAGAAGAGGAGACCGCTAAATGTGAAATACTGCGGCAATGCGGGTGCACGATATTCGACGAGGCGCAAGAAATGTTCCGTCAATTTGCCGGCAAGGTGGACGTATGCTTTCTGCCTGTGGGCATCGGGTTTCACGCTCCGATGTCGATCGCTGCAATGCGGGCGGGTATGAACGTCTTTCTCGAAAAGCCGCTTGCCGCCACGGTTCAGGAGGCCGACGAAATCATCGCGGTCTCGAGGGAGACGGAGTGCTTTGTCGCGGTGGGGTATCAACTCATGTATCAACCGCAAGTTAGGGCGATGAAGCGGGCGATTTTGGCGGGCGACATTGGAGAGGTCAAGGCGATTCGAGGCATTGGCCTCTGGCCGAGGGGGAAGCCGTACTACACCCGCAACAATTGGGCGGGAAAGCTACGCACGGAGAGAGGGTGGATTCTTGATTCGCCTGTGAACAATGCGCTGGCTCATTATCTGAATCTCGTCTGCTATCTCGGTGGAAGTTCACAGGATGCGATGGCAGATATTGAAGCGTTGGAGGCAGGACTCTACCGGGCCAATCCTGACATTGAGAGTTTTGATACGGCTTTTCTGAAGATGAAGTCTGCTCAGGGCGTTGATCTGCTGTTCGTTACGTCACACGTTGCACAGACGAATTTGGAGCCCATGATTGAAGTGATTGGCGATAAGGGGCGGATTCATTGGACGAACGATTCGTACACGCTACAGACGGAGGGCGGCACATCCGCGACATTTGCGATGCCCTCGGACGAGCAGACCCGTGATAACATTATGGATGCGGTGCTGAGGCGGGTTTCGGATGCGAAAGCAGGGGTCTTTACGCCGCGTCGCGCCAAGCTCTTGACTAGCATTGTGAATGCAGCCCACGCATCCGCACCCATCGTGCCGGTGCCGAGCGAACAGGTTTCACAGGTTGTGGGCGAAAGCGAGAACGACGTTCGGTGCGTCTGGAACGGACTGGATGAAATCATCCGTAAGTGCTACGACGAAATCCGTATGCCGATGATCGCCGACTTTGCGTTCTGTAAAAATGGAGCGCAGACGAATCCCACTGCGATGACACAGTTCGATGGGTTCCGGGGGTAGCAGCGAAAACTAAGGGTTCAGAATTCGGAGTTCGGGTGTGAGGGTTGATTAAAGGGGCACGGATGTCGGCAAGGCCAACTTCTTACACGTGCTCGGTGATAAGGTCGTTGAGGTAGAGCAGGCCACTCATGCGGACGTCTTGCGTATGGCCAGCGCGGTAGGAGACGATGGTGCCGGCAAAACGGCCTGTGTCAAGGAGTGCGACAGCGGCGAGGAGATCGAGCGTGGCACGGTGCCAGACGGCTTCGAGTGAGCGGCCATCGTAGATGAGCTTGGGCTCATTCATGTACTTCTGCTTGCCGTGGATGAGGATATTTTTGTTTGTATAGCCGAGGTTACGGGTGTCAGCGAAGAGCTTGCCGACTGTCTTGGTGTAGAGGTACTGGCTGTAGGGGGCGTTGGTACGAGCCTCAGCACCGATGCTGAAAGTTCTCGGCGTGACGTCGAACAAAATGCGCTGTTTGCCAATGGCTGAATTGAAGTTGATCGCGCAGTCTACCTTGAGTCCGTATTCGCCAGGTTTCGCCGGTAAGAAGGTGATGTAGTCGCTGCGTGAACCGCCGAACGTCACGGGCTCTTTGACGGTGATGAAGCGTGCGGGGGCGTCCGTTTCGACGAGGCCAGCCGCTTCAATCGTTTCGACAAGATCGAGGTTGCCACGATCGAACAGAGGAGGATCGCCGCTTGCTGTGCTGATGAGGAGGCTGTCCACGCCCATGCCGACGCGGAGGGCGATGATGTGTTCGACCATGCGCAGGTAGTTGTGGGCACTGCCGCTGCGCAGAACAATGTTCCGCGCCGTAGTCCAGACGTTTTGAACGGAAACCTTGAAGGGGAATTGCTCCGCTTGGTCGCTGCGGTCGATCCACCAGCCGTCTTTGGCGTAAGGGCCAAAGGTGAGAGTGCTGTTGTTGGAGCGGCTGAACGTGGCATGGCCAGACACCGAAGTGGTGTTGGCCAGCGTTGTATGTTTGTGCGAATAGGGGTAGGCACCTTCGTTCAGAAGCACCTGATCGATCGGCTGGTCGTTGAGGCTGTCCTGAGCCTTGCGAACGGCATCCATGTTGCCTGCGATCAGTCGGCCGATTTCATACTCTGGTTGTATCATGATGGTGGGCTGCCTCGGTTGAATGCGTCGATTTTCGTGCTATGCGCCTTTGATCAGGTCGACAAGCTGTGCTTCGTGGGACAACTGTGCATTGACCATTGTAGCCGTGATAACAAGCGTCGTTTTCTTCGACTTGTTTTCGAGCGATGATGCATCGAACATGACGTCGATCATGAGCTCTTCCATGATGGATCGCAGACCTCGCGCGCCGGTATTGCGTTTCAGCGCTTCTTTGGCCATGGCCTGAATTGCATCGCTCTCGAATTGAAGGTCGATGTTGTCCATCGCGAAAAGCTTGCGGTACTGGCTGACGAGACAGTTGCGAGGTTTCGTGAGAATGTGAACGAGGTCTTCTTCCGTAAGCGATGCCAAAACGGATACGACCGGAAGGCGTCCGACGAATTCGGGGATCAGGCCATACTGAATGAGATCCTCAGGCTCGGGCTTGAGGGAAGGGACATGCTTCTTCTTGAGCGCGAGCGCCGCTTCGTCGGTGTTGGTAAAGCCGAAGTGCCGCTTGTCAGCGCGACGTTTCATGATGTTATCGAGACCCACAAAAGCTCCGCCACAGATGAACAGGATGTTCTTCGT